>NZ_JBHYIQ010000002.1:57060-57901 GCF_042739895.1 Amycolatopsis sp. NPDC059021 | reverse complement strand
CTCTCGTGCGGGTGGAGTTTGGTGTTTAGACACTACAGCTGGTGGGTTTAACGCACCATTCAGCTCGTCCTACGCGACGAAAGTCCCCTTCAGCTCACCGGGGGTCAGGGGCGGGTGAGGCGGTCCAAAAAGGACTCCAGGTGCCGGTGCTGCAGGGGGACCGTGGAGAACTCCCCGGCGACCAGGCTCATCACGTTGGCGCCGGCGTTGATCAGCACGACCTCGTCGACCAGCTGCTCGTCCGGGGTCTCGGTGACGATGTCGCCGTCCTCGCGGCCCTCGGTGAGGTACCGGTGCAGCAGGCCCCGCCACGAGCGGATGTGCTCCAGGTACTTGTCGTGCAGTTTCCGGTTCGACAGCGACATCTGCCAGAAGGTCAGCAGCACCCGGCCCGCGGTGATGCGCTCGGCGTCGATCGGCATCGAGGACACGCACAGCTCGCGCAGCGCGGCGAGCCCGCGCAGGCCGTCCAGTTTGACGTATTCGCGCATCATGTCCAGCGCCCGTACGTAGGTGGCCTCGATGATGTCTTCCTTGCTGGGGAAGTAGTGCTTGAGCGCACCGTTGGCGAAGCCCGCCGCGGCGGCGATCTCCCGCATCGTGGCGGCTTCGATCCCGCCTTGGATGATCAGGTCCCACGTCACGTCGACGATGTCGCTCCGACGCTGGTCGTGGTCGATGATCTTCGGCATCGCGGCACCTCCCGCACTGGTTTGTCTACCAGTGTAGGAGAAAGTACCCGCCGGTAGCGGGGGCGGGGGGGGGCCCCCCCCCGCCCACGCCCCCCGCGCGCGCCCCCCCGCCCCGCGCCCCCGGGGGGTGGCGGGGGCCCGCCCGCGGG
>NZ_JBHYIQ010000002.1:0-57050 GCF_042739895.1 Amycolatopsis sp. NPDC059021 | reverse complement strand
ATACACTTGCTTTGTCGTCGGCCGCGTCATTTGTTTATAAGAGACTGGGTGTTGGAGAACGTCCCCGCGGGTCGCGCGCGGGGGGCTCCGCCGCGCCTGAACACCCGGCGCCCGGCGAACCACGTCTCGGCCACCTTCGTGGTGGCGAGCGCCCCAGCCGTGGTCCGGAAGGGGTCCCGGTCCAGCACGAGGAAGTCGGCGGACTTCCCCGGTGTCAAGGATCCGGTGACGTCGTCGAGGCCGCACGCCCTGGCCGCGCCGAGGGTGAACGCCTCGATGGCCTCACTGAGCGTGATGGCCTGCTCCGGCCACAGCGCGCCGGGGAAGGTCCCGCTCGGATCCTGCCGCGTGACCAGGCCCTGGATGCCTTCCCAGGCGTCGGGCGATTCGCTGACCGGCCAGTCCGAGCCGCCCGCGACCAGCGCGCCCCGGTCCAGCAGCGACCGGTTGGGCTGCATCCGCGCGGCCCGCTCGGCCGGCAGGACGTCGGCGATCGCGGACGGGATGACCCCGGGCACCCACAGGAACGGCGAGATGTCCGCGGCGACGCCCAGCTCGGCGAACCGCGGGATGTCGTCCGGGTGCACGAACTGGCCGTGCGCCACCTGGAACTTGACGTCCGGGAAGCCCTCGGCACGGACCTTTTCGACGGCGTCGAGCGTCGCGCGCACCGAGGCGTCCCCGGTGCAGTGGATCTTGGCCGACAGCCCGGCCTCGGCCGCCGTCCGCAGCCACCCTTCCAGCTCCGGAGGGGTCATCGTGGTCGCGCCGTGGAAGCAGGGGCCGTGGACCTCGTCGGGCCGGTACGGCTCCAGGAAGGCCGCGGTGCGGGTCGGCGGCACCCCGTCGAGGAAGATCTTGACGAAGTCCGGCCGGTGATGCTCGGTGCGGTAGCGCTCGCGGACCTCGATCAGCGGGCGCCCGATCGGGTCGACGCCGAAGATCGGGTCGTTCACCAGCAGCGAGGACACCACCCACGCGTCCAGCTCGCCCGCGTCGTCCAGTGTCTTCAGCGCGGCCATGATGTCGACGGAGACCCCGGCGTCCTGGAACGCCGTGACACCGTACGAATGCAGGATCCCGATCCCGTGCCGGGAGGCGCGCGCGTGCTGCTCGGCGGTGAACGCGCTGTTCTCCCGCTGCGCCCGTTCGACGAGCATGCCCGCGGCTTCGAGCAGGACCCCGGTCGGTGCCCCGTCCGGGGCACGGACGATGACCCCGCTCGGCGGGTCCACTGTGGACGCCGTGATCCCGGCCAGTTCCAGTGCCCTGCTGCTCACCCAGCGGTTGTGCCTGCTGTCGTCGGAGAGCACGACGGGGCGGCCGCCCGCGGCTTCGTCGAGCGCGTGCCGGGCGGAGTGCTGCGAGAGCGTGCCGACCAATGTGGACGCCCACGCGCCGCCGATCACCCATTCGTCCGCGCCGAGGTCGCGGCACCGGTCGCGGACGGCGGCGAGGATGTCCTCGAAACCGGCGTCCCCGCCGAAGGTGAGTTCGAACAACGCGGCGCGCCCGGCGAGCGCGTGATGGTTGTGGACGTCCACGAAACCGGGCATGACGAACGCCCCGCCGAGGTCGAGCACCTCGGTTTTCGGTCCGCGGTCGACGTCTTCGAGGGCGAGCACCTTCCCGTCCTCGACGGCCAGCGAGGACGCCCACGGCCGCGCGGTGTCCACTGTGTACACCGTCGCGTTGGTGAGGATCAGGTCGGCCGCCATGGTTCAGTCCCCGGCCGGGTCGTAGGGCGCGGGGTGCACGGTGGTGCTCAGCAGCCGTCCGTGGGCGCCGAAGGTGAAGTGCGTGGGGGTCTGGCCGGTCGCGTCGAGTCCGAACAGGACACCGTGCGAACGCAGCGCGCGGACGTCGCGGTGGTCGGCGACGGTGACCGAGGCGCACGGGATCACCTTCTCCCGCCAGGTGAAGACGTAGATGCCCGGCCGCAATTGGTAGACGGAGTTCTCGTCGGTGTCGGCGAGGCCCTTTTCCGGCCCGGCGAGGCACTGCCAGGTGTACCAGTGCGGGCTGAGGTAGACGTGCTCGTACGCGTGGGCGGTGCTGTACACCCACATCACCCGCCTGCCGACGAGCGACGTGCTCGGCGCGATCTCCTCGCCTCGCGCTTCGAGGCCCTCGATGGTGGCGGGCAGGAACGTCTGGCCGACGCGCGGGATGCCGTCGCCGATCTCGGTGACCACGACGAGCGCCCGGCCCTGACGCAGATCAAGGAACACGGTGTACGCCCGCTCCTGCCGGGTCCGCGGATGGAACTGGACGTAATACAGGTCGTCGTCGACGAGGAACGTCTCGCAGTCGTCGGTCCCGGACGCGCCGTGGCCCCACTCGATACGGGCACCGGTGAACTTCGCCGAGAACGTCGTGCCGTCCGCGCAGTGGAGTACGAACGAGCGGCCGTGCAGGTCACCGACGGTGGGGGCCTTGTTCGCGTCGAATCCGGGGGCCAGTCCGTCCAGCGGCAGCCAGGTCGAGGTGTCGGACAGGTTCAGCGCGGTATCGGGCATCGGCTCGTCCTCAGTGGTCGGGGTGCTCGTCGGGGGCAGTTTCGCCCGATTTCCCGGCGGGTGGAACGGGGCGGACGGCGTCGTGCGGTATCGGTCAAGAGGGATGCGCTCGCGGCCAACCCGCACGGCGGCACGGGGACCGAGGATGACGGCATGCGACTGGAACTGGCGGGCAAGGCGGTACTGGTGACCGGCGCGGCCTCGGGGATCGGACTGGCCTGCGCGCGGGCGTTCCTCGCCGAGGGCGCCCGGGTCGGGCTGGTCGACCGCGAGTCCGTTCCCCTGCTGGACGGCGACGTCGTGGCGGTGCGGGCCGACGTCACGGACGAACCGAGGCTCGGCGCGGCGGTCGCCACGGTCGCGCGCCGGTTCGGCGGCCTCGACGTCGTCGTCGGCTGCGCCGGGATCTCCGGCCCGGTCGGCACGTCGCTGGCCGAGACCACGGTCGAGGACTTCACGACTGTGCTGTCGGTGAACGTGACCGGGCAGTTCCTGCTGGCCAAGCACGCGCGCCCGTGGCTGTCGCCCGGCGCGTCGGTGGTGTTCCTCGCCAGCGACTCCGCGTTCGTGTGCGCGCCCGGCATGGTGCCCTATTGCGCGTCGAAGGGCGCCGTGGTCGCGTTGACCAGGGCGCTGTCCGTCGAGTGGGAGGGCGTGCGGGTGAACTGCGTGTGCCCGTCGGTGGTGGACACCCCGATGGCGCGTGGTGACCTCGGCGCGGTGCTGGACGATCCGGCGTTCCCCGTGCAGGCGGTCGAGGACGTCGCGCAGCACGTGCTGTATCTGGCCTCCGCGCGTTCGCGGACGGTCAACGGCCAGGCGGTGCTCGCCGACTTCGGGGTGTCGGCGCGGTCCGGGTTTCCGGCGTAGGACTTTGTTGCAGGACAAGGAAAGGACCTTCACGGTGGGTACAGAGAGCAAGGTCGTCGCGATCACCGGCGGCGGCACGGGCATCGGCGCGGCGGTGGCCCGCCGGTACGCGGCCGAGGGCGCGGACGTCGTGGTCCTCGGACGGCGGCGCGAGCCGCTGGAGAAGGTGGCGGCCGAGACCGGCGCGCACGTCATCTCGTGCGACGCCAGTGTGACCGCGGACGCGGAGAACGCGGTCGCGGAGATCATCGGCCGGTTCGGGCGGCTGGACGTCGTGGTCGCGAACGCGGGCGGGCACGGCCTTTCGTCGGTGGTCGACACCGGCGACGAGGAATGGGAACTGGCGTTGCGCTCGAACCTGTCGAGCGCGTTCGTGTTCTGCCGGGCGACCTTGCCGTCGCTCGTGGAAACCGGGGGACAGGTGGTGATCGTGTCCTCGCTGGCCGGCCTGTTCGCCGGGCCCAACGTCGCCGGGTACACCGTCGCGAAGCACGCGCTGATCGGGCTCACCCGGTCGATCGCCCGGGACTACGGGCCTCGCGGTGTCCGCGCCAACGCGGTCTGCCCCGGCTGGGTCCGCACCCCGATGGCCGACGGCGAAATGGACCAGTTCGCCGAGGCGGCCGGGTTCACCGGCGGTCACGACGAGGGCTACCGCCGGGTCACCGCCGAGGTCCCGCTGCGCCGCCCCGCCGAACCGGACGAGATCGCGTCCATCGTCCGCTTCCTCGGCTCTTCGGAGTCTTCCTACATCACCGGGGCGGTACTGGTCGCCGACGGCGGCGCCCACGCCGTCGACCTGCCCACCCTGGCCTTCGAACGCGCGGGCATGGGTTCGTAGGCGCGGTCATGCGCCCCAATGGGGCATGAGGGTACTTCTCCGGGGGCCATGGAGTCGATCAGGCTCCGTTGCTGGTCAGAGGTCCGGAATCGGATCTTGAAACGAGCGCCGACGTGAGTGTGGGCATGGACTTCGCCCACAGAGCTTGATCGGCTCCGTTTCCCCGGGTTACCGTCGGCCCTTCGCAGGGATCGCCGCGTGCGCGATGCGAAGGGCCGATACGAGGTGTCGATGACATGAACTCTGCCGCTGGCCAGCAGTCACGGATCCGCCTGGGCCTTTGCTTGTCCTTGACGGGGAGATTTGCGCGTTTCGGAAGGCAGGTCGCCGCAGCGTTGCAGGTGTGGCAGGGTATGGATGGGTCGGTGGACCTTGTCATCGAGGACGACGAGAGCGATCCGCGCACCATTGAACAACTTCTTCCTCAGATCGACAAACGCAGTGATGTCATGCTCGGTCCGTACGCCACGAATCTTACAAGGGGGGCAAGCAGGATTGCGTCGGAAAACGGACGGATTCTCTGGAACCACGGCGGATCCGGCGACGATATCCAGGCTGCACACCCCGGAAGTCTGGTGTCAGTATTGACACCGACTTCGCAGTACGCGAAGCCATTCGTAAAACATCTCTCAACTGCGAATGCCCTGCCGCCGTCACTCGTCATCGCTCGCGGCAAAGGTGCGTTCGGTCGACAAGTCGCAGCAGGTGCCTCGCGTGACGTAGAAAAATTGGGAACTCATGTCTTTGAGCTGAGTTCGGAGCAGGAATTGCCTGAGATAGAAGGCAACTGGGCACTGTTCTCTGCCGGAACGTTCGAGGACGATTCTGCCAACGTAAGACGAGCGCGAAAGATGACGAATCGTCCGTCAGTCGTATGCTCGGTCGCCGCTGGTGTGCGCGAATTTGGCGACGCCGTCGCGGAATCCCACGACACCTACGGCATCGCGCAATGGTTTCCGGGCACGACCACGCCCGGCCCCGGCATCGGGCCGACGGAACGGGACTTTCTCGCCGCCTACGCGAAGACTGGGCAGCCGACACCTGACTACCCGGCCGTCCAAGCTGTCGCGGCGGCTGCTCTGGCGACTCACTGTGTGACGCTCGCAGGGGCCACGACGCGTCTCGCTCTCTGGGAAGCGGCGACGTCGCTGGACACCACAACCCTGTTCGGCCGATTCAAGATCGACCCGGCCACGGGCGCGCAAGTGGCTCACGAGACCGTCCTCCTGCGATGGACGGCGGCGGGCATCGAACCAGCGACGCCCGCCAAGCCGCCCCCGTAGCCGAGCCAGCGGCCGGCAATCGTCTTCGCGGCCATCTCGAAGGGGCGCCTGGGCAACCTGCCCGGGTGGCTCCTTCGTCGTCTGGCTCGGAGGTCAGCACCGCAGTTGTCCCTAAATGTGGCGTTCGGTGCGTTGGACGCACCGAATGCCACATTGGGGCGAATGAGAGGTGCGGGGTCAGGATTCGCCGAGGTAGGCGGTGTGCAGGGTGCCGGGGGAGTCCAGCAGGGTCCGTGCCTCGCCGGAGAAGGTGACCCGGCCCGACGACACCACGACGGCGTCCTGCGCGACGCCCAGTGCCAGATGCGTGAACTGCTCGACGAGCAGGATCGCCGCGCCGTCCTCGGCGAACCGGGTGATGACCGGGAGCAGCCGGGTGAAGACCACCGGCGCGAGGCCGAGCGACATCTCGTCGATCAGCAGGAACGCCGGCCGCGCGGCGAACGCGCGGGCCAGCACCACCATCTGCTGTTCCCCGCCGGACAGCAGCGCGGCGGGGGAGTCGCGGCGTTTTTCCAGCTCCGGGAACAACTCCAGGACCTCGTCGACCCGCGCCTTGGTACGCGCGGTGAGCCGGAGGTTCTCCAGCACGGTGAGCCCGCCGAACACCGCGCGGCCCTGCTCGATGTGCGCCAGCCCGAGCCGGGCTCGCGCCACCCGGGAGTGCTTGGTGATCTCGGTCTGTCCGATGTGGACACTTCCGCGCGTCGCCGGGATCACCCCGGACACCGCCTCCAGCAGGCTCGTCTTCCCTGCTCCGTTCGGCCCGACGAGCGCGGTGATCCGGCCGGGCGCCAGCTCGAAGCCGACGTCCCTGATCACCGGGCCCGCCCCGCGCGAGACCGTCAGGCCCGCCACTCGCAACGCGTTCACAACAGCTCCGTTTCGCCCATGTAGGCCTTGAGCACCGCGGGATCGGCCAGCACCTCGGCCTGCGGGCCGGTCGCCAGCACCTGGCCGAAGTCGAGCACGGTGATCGTGTCGCAGACCGACCGCACCAGGTCCAGGTCGTGCTCGATGAGCAGCAGCGACACACCGAACCGGGCGGGTACCCGCCGCAGCCGTTCCCCGAACGCGACGTGCTCCTCGTGCGGCAGGCCCGCGGCGGGCTCGTCGAGCAGGAGGATCCGCGGCCCGGCCAGCAGGTGGCCGACGACCTCGACCAGCCGCCGCGCGCCGACGTCCACTCTGGACAGTGGGGTGCGCGCGGACGGGCAACCGAAGAACTCCAGCGCGTCGGCGATCTCCGCCGCGCCCAGCCGCCGTCGTGCCACGAACCGGACGTACGCCTCGACGGTCAGCCCCGGCGGGACCCGGTCCTGCTGGAATGTCCGCCGCAGGCCCGCACGCGCCCGGCGGGTGGGTGAGCCGGTCAACGGGCGGCCGTCGAGTTCGACGGTGCCCTGTGCCTGCGGGAGGAAGCCGCTGATCGCGTCGACCAAAGTGGACTTTCCGGCACCGTTGGGCCCGATCACGCCGAGGATCCCGTGTTCCGGCACGGAGATGTCCACCGAGGACAGCGCGTCGACGTGTCCGAAGCGGACACTCAGCCCGCGTACCACCAGTACCGGATCACCCGGTGGCGGTGCCTCGGCGACAGCCTCGACCTCGCGGTGCTCGATGCCGACATGCCCATCGCGGACACGCGCTCGCCGGTGCCACACCTCCCGCAGCGCCGTGCCGAGGTTCCCGCCGCTGGTCAGCGCCTGGATGCCGAGAAGCCCGAACACGACGTAACCCCAGTCCTGCGGCACGCCCCAGCGTTTGAGCAGTTCCGGCACCGCGACCCAGAGCACCGCGCCGAACACCGCCATGTCGATCAGATGCGCGCCCGACATGATCGCCAGCACGTACAGCGCCAGCGACTGGATGGAGGTGAAGCTCGCCGGGAACGCCAGGCCGACCTGCCCGGTGAGCAGCCCGCCGCTGATGCCGCCGAGCGTCGCGCTCACCGCGAACGCCGTCAGTTTCGACGTCCGCACGCTGGCCCCGGCCGCGGCCGTACCGCGCTCGGAGAACGCCACTGCCTGCCAGCCGCTGCCCCAGCGGCCCCGGCGCAGGAAGTACACGGCGAGACAGCACAGCACCAGCACGATCACGCCGAGCAGGAAGTAGGCGCGGTCGTCGGAGAACGCGTCGGGCCGCATGACCGAGATCCCCTCGCTCACGCCGGGGAACTGGAGCTGCACCAGGGTGAGGTCCGCCGCCGCGGCGAGGCCGAGGGTGACGACCGCGAGGTTGATCCCGCGCAGCCGCAACGCGGGGAGCCCGACGAGGATCCCGACGACGCCCGCGGCGAGGCCGCCCAGCAGCAGCCACACCAGGAACCCGCCGGGCGCCTCCGCCTTGTTGAGCGCGGACACCACCCAGGCCCCGACCGCGGCGAAAGTCAGCTGGCACAAGGAGATCATCCCGGCGCTGCCGGTGACGACGCCGAGCCCGAGCAACGCGATCGCGGCCACGACCGCACTCATGCCGAGATAGACGAAATACCCTTCGAGCCCGACACTCAGCGCGTACCCCACGGCCACCGCGACGACGGCGACGAGCAGCGGGATTCCCAACCGGGGAAGCGTCCGGCGATCAGCGAGCGGCATCCCACACCTCCTTGCGCTGCGACCACAGCAGCAGTCCGGCGATCACGACGAAGGGCAGGAAGTACCGCGCGATCGAAAGGCTGTCGGACTGGGCCAGCGCGCCTTGCAGCATGCCGAGCACCAGCCCGCCGATCACCGCGAGATCCAGCCGCCGGAACCCGCCCAGCAGGGCCGCGGCGGCCGACGGGACGACCAGCATCGCCAGCGACGTCGCGTCGTTGGACTGCGACGGCGCGACGATCGAGATCATCAGCGTGCTGATCAGCCCGGTGACCGCCCAGACCGCGACACTGAGCGGTTTCGCCGGGATGCCCAGCAGCTCCGCCGTCGTCGGCCGCTCCGACAGGGCACGCAACGCGACACCCGCCGACGTCCGCGTCAGCACCGCCCGGCAGCCCAGCGAGACCAGCACCGCCAGCCCGACGGTGACCACGGTGACCTGGCTGACCACCACTCCGCCTGCCTCGAAGGCGGGGCCCGCGAGGATCGGCTGGAACGGCTGGGGCTTGTTGCCGAACAGGATGAACGACAGCGAAATGAGCAGCAGGAGCACCGCGACGGTCACTGCCGAACGCGTTCCGGTGTCCGCCTCGGCGAGCCAGGTCGAGATCACCCAGCCGAGCAGCGCGCTCAGCGCACCGCCGAGCAGGATGCCCACGATCGTCGCCGGCCACACCGGGAGTCCGATGTGGACGGCCAGGTAGACCGCGACGTACGAGCCGAACATCGCCGTCGCCGACTGCGCGAAGTTGACCACCCGGACCAGCCGGGACATCAGGGTCAGGCACACCGCCAGCACCGCGTACAGCCCGCCGGCGGCCAGGCCTGCCAGCGCTCCCTGCAGCATCGGGATACTCCTCTACTTCTTTCGGGCCCTACTTCTTGGGAATGTGCAGCCAGTCGTTCGCAGCCAGTTCCCATTTGCCCGCGCCGGAAGCGAGTTTGACCGGCCAGCCCGCGGTGTTGTCGTGATGGGTCTTGCCGGTCCCGAACACGTACGGCGTCCCGACCATCGGATCGACGATCGGCTGCATTTCGTGCAGTGCCTTGGTGACGCTCTCGCGGTTGATGTCACCCTTGATGCCCTTGAGTACCGCGACGAAGTACTTCGCCGCGAGATAGCCGCCCTGGCTGAACGAGGTGAGCGGGATACCGCTCTTCGTCATCAGGTCGCGCCATTCCTTGTTCTGCGGGCTGGCCGCGTCGGTGAACGGGTAGAACTCCGCGGGGACGTAGACACCGGCGCCCGCGTTCTGCACCGCCTTGGCGTAGTTCTCGCTGTAGACGCTGGTCAGCAGCAGCCACGTGACGTCGTTCCAGCCCTGTGCCTGCGCGGCCTTGAGCTGGCCGATCGAATCGGGTTCGACGGGGTTGACGGTGATCGCCTTGCAGCCCGCGGCCCGCGCCTTGACGACGTAGGAGGTGTAGTCGGAACCGCCGTAGGGCACGGTCGCGTCGACGTACTTGAGCTTCTTGCCGGTGATCGCCGACCATTCGTCGATGGCCGCCTGGTACGAGGGCAGGGTGTTGCCCGCGATCTCCAGCAGGGCGCAGATGTCGTTCAGCTTCAGCACTTCGGACCCGTACAGCAGCGTCAGCGTCATGTCGTGGAACGGGCCGACGTTGGCGGGCGAAATGTTGGGGCTGGTGAAGCACGCCGGGTCGACGCCGATCCCCGGGACCGAAAGGATCTTCTGCTGCTCGTAGTACTTCGCGTTGATCTGGCACTCGATGAGGCTGGACGAGCCCGCCAGCGCGACGGCCTTGTCGCCGCCGACGAGTTCGCGGGCCGCGGCGGCGGCCGCCGCCGGGTCGCCCTTGTCGTCGATCGCCTTGTACTCGATCTTCCGGCCGTTGATCCCGCCCGCGGCGTTGGTCGCGTCGAACACCGCCTTCGCGGCCTGCGACGATTCGGGGAAGGTGGCGGCGCCGCTGAGCGCGTTGACCGAGCCGACCACGATCGGCCCGCTCGTCCCGGCGTCGGTTCCGGCGCATCCCCCCGCGAACAGCACGACAGCGGTGGCGAACGCCAGGCTGCCCAAGATCTTTCTCATGGCGGTTCCCGTCCTGTGGCTAGTCGAGGTGGATGGACCCTACGAGCGGCCACGACGGGACGCCTTGTCTCTGCGGGCACGGGTGTTGTCCGGTGCGGCACGGGCTCACGCCGTCGCGGCGACCACCGGCACGGAATCCACGATCTGCTCGAAACTGGCCAGCTCGCCGCCGTCGAACTTCCACACGTGCGCGACCCGCGCGGTGAACGACTGACCGGATTTGCGGTGCGTACCGGTGTAGGTGCCGAGGCCGATGATCGTGTCCCCGGCGTCGTGCAGTTCCGCCAAGGTGAACGTGTAGCCCTCCCAGTCCCTGCCGATCGCCTCGAAGACGTTCTTCTTGACCTCGTCGGGGCCGGTGTACGTTCCGCCGTAAGGGAAACCGGCGGCCTCGGTCCAGGTGGTCCCCGGCCCGACCGGCGCCAGCATGCCCTCGAGGTCGCCGCGGTCGCTGGCGGCGTAGTGCGCGGTGATGACGTCCAGATTGGACACTGGGTTCTCCTTCAGACGGGTTGGGCTAGACGGGCTGGGCGTCGGGGTAACTGACCGAGCCGAGCGGGTAGATGTGACCGCCGGCGCGGGAATGTTCGGACCGGCCGTCGCCGGTGATGCCGAGGAACACGCCGGTGGTCTTGAGCGCGTAGCCGAGGTCGTGCAGCCAGACGCTGGCCACGGCGATGCGGAATTCGCGGAAGCAGAACAGGTAGAGGCCGTCGGCGAACTTCCAGACCGTGGACAGGTCCATGTCGCCGTGACCGCGTTGCACGCCTTCGAGACACTGCCAGGCGTAGCGCTGCGAGGAGACGTACACGTGCTCGTAGAGGTGATTCGGGCTGTAGCGGTAGATGTTGCGCTTGCCGATCAGGTCGCGGGACGGGCCCGGCGCGGCACCGGACGGCGTGCCGCCGTCGGTGGTGCCCGCGCGGAACGTCTGCGACACGCGGGGCACGCCCTCGACGTCCTCGGTGCCGATGACCGACCGGACCGCGAGCGCGCGGTGGGTGGTCGTCGAGAAGACCACTGTCAGCGCTTCGCCTTCGACGCTGGCGAAGGGCAGGTTGACGAAGAAGACGTCCTCGCGCACCGCGACCGCGTCGTAGGGATCCTTGACCCCGTTGCAGACGACGTGCTCGGCGTCCTCGAAGCGCAGTTCGAGTTTCGTGTCGTCGTCGAGCGTGACGGTGAGCTCGCGGCCGGTGAGGTCCGCGTTCGGCAGGCGGTAGGTGGCTATTCCGGCGGCGAACTCGTCATAGGTGCGCCACTGTTCTTCCGAGGTTTCGGGGGATGTTTCCGGCATGGCCCCATCGTCGGCGCCGCGCCGGGGGACGGCCAGCGATCACGCACTGGAGGGCAAGGACCGGTCGCTCTCGGTCAACCCGCGGCGCGCAGTTCGCTCGGCGAGCGGCCGTACGCGGCCTTGAACACGCGGCTGAAATGGGCGGCGTCGACGAACCCCCATTTCGCGGCGATGGCCGCGACCGGGCGGGTCGAGTGGACCGGGTCGAGCAGTTCGCGGCGGCAGTGCTCCAGCCGCCGCGTGCGGATCCAGCCGGACACGGTGGTGCCCTGCTCCTGGAACAGCCCGTGCAGATGCCGGGTCGAGATGTAGTGCTCGGCGGCGATCTGCGCCGGGCCGAGTTCGGGCGAGGACAGGTTCGCGTCGACATACGCGCGGATGCGCCGCATCAGCTCGTAGTGCGGGTCGGCCGTGGTGCGCGCCAGGTCGAGTTCGGCGGTGAACATCGTGGCCAGCAGGTCCACCGCGCTGTGCGCGAGGCGCACCCCGGCGGGACCGGCCAGCTGGTCGAGATTCGTGCCGAGCTGGGCGAGGAACGGCACGACGACGTTGCCGACGCCCTCGCGGCCGGACATGCGCACGGCGGTCAGCTGGCCGACGAGCTCGGCGGGCAGGTCGAGCAGCCGCTGCGGGAACATCACCACGAGCGTGCGGAAATCCTCCTCGAACACCAGGGAATACGGCCGGTGGGTGTCGTAGAGCGCGACGTCGCCGGGCTGCAGCACGGCCTGCCGGTCGTCCTGCACGAGCAGCCCGGTCCCGGCGAGGATGAGGCTGAGCTTGTAGTAGCGCCGATCGGCCCTGGCGATGAGCTCCGGGGTGCGCTCGACGTTGTGCGCGGAGGCGGTGATCTCGGAGAACTGGACGTCGTCCGCGCCACCGGACCGGATCCGGCCGCGGAAGTGGTCGTGGTGCGGGCTGGTAACATGCAGCGGGACGAACGACTGGGACACCGCCGTGCGGAAGTCGGTGAAATCCCGCGCGACCAGCGTGGTGGACGGGTGAAGGGCGACGGTCACGACTTACCTCGCAGCACCGAGAGGAAGCAATTTCGTATACGATAAGCGATACGATCTTGCCCGGCAACCGTCTCGGCCGTACCCCGTTACACCCTTCGTCGCAGTGTCGCTCGCCGTCGTCGAGGCGTCCCGAAGAGTGGCGCTGTCTACAAAGGACAGCGGGCTAGCAGTGCCCGCTCAGCTGCGGCTCGGGTTTCCGGTCCACCGCACGCGCGCGGGGTGTGCGATTGGCGTACCAGACGGCCAGGATCACCACCACGCACCCGGCCAGCTGGGCGGCGGTCGGCGTTTCGCCCAGCACCACCAGGCCGAACCCGATGGCCAGCACCGGCTGCAGCGTGAGCAGCGCGGCGGCGGTGTTCGGCAGCAGCCGGGCCGTTCCCGTGCTGACGAACAGCCACGCGGCGACCTGGCCCAGTAGCGCGAGCGCGATCATCCAGCCCCACGACGCGGCGTCCAGCGAGAGGCTGATGCCGCCGGTGCTCACGCCGATCACCCCCGCGGTCGCGGCGGCGGCCGCGCTCGCCACCGCGATGGGCGTCACCAGGTGACGCGGGCTGCGCCGCCCGGAAACCCGGTTCAGGTAAAGGAAACCGGAGTAGGCGACACCCGCGGCGATGCCCATGATCGAGCCGCGCACCGGGTTCGTCACCTGGGCGCTGTGCCCCAGCGCGCCACTGGCCAGCGCGATCCCGGCGATCATCAGCGGGGCGGCGGCGAGGAAGCGGCCGGCGATCGGCGTACCGCCGAACACCTTGCCCAGCAACGGGAAGGCGATGACCTGGACGGTGATCAGCACGGTGGCGATGGCCGCCCCGACGTCGAGGATGCTGGCGGTCCAGAGCACGTAGTCGATCCCGAGGAACACGCCGGCCGCGGCGGCGCAGCCGAGCAACGGGCCACCCAGCGGTCCCTCGCGCCGGAGTTCGGCGTACGCCAGCGGAATCAGCACCACCAGCGCGATGGCGCACCGGAGGAAGGCGGCGGTCCCGGCGCTGACGTCCGCGAGCTTGACGAATGTCGCGGAGCCGGACAGGCAGACCGCACCCGCGACGACGGACAGCGCGGGCAGGGCGGGCCGCCGGGTCTTCGGCGGGGAGAAGATCGTGTCCACGTCCTCTACGGTGCCAACCAGGAATCAGCAGCACTAGTTATGATTTATGAGGACTTCTGATTAGCATGGCTTAGGTGATTGTCTGGGAACGGCTCCGCGTGTTCGCCGCCGTCGCCGAGCACGGCTCGATCTCCGGCGCGGCGGCGGCCCTGCACATCACCGGTTCGGCGGTGACCCAGCACGTGCGCAAGCTGGAGCGCGAGGTGCGCTGCCCGCTGGTCGAGCCGGACGGCAGGGGAATCCGGCTCACCACCGCCGGGCGGGTGCTGGCGGACACGGCGCTGCACGTCGCGGGCACGATCGCCGAGGCCGAGCGCGATCT
This sequence comes from Amycolatopsis sp. NPDC059021, assembly GCF_042739895.1. NCBI lineage: Bacteria > Bacillati > Actinomycetota > Actinomycetes > Pseudonocardiales > Pseudonocardiaceae > Amycolatopsis > Amycolatopsis sp. NPDC059021. Next base: position 43,134 of record NZ_JBHYIQ010000002.1, on the reverse strand, counting down.
GGCTAATCTGCACGGCCAGATCGTCGGGCCGCTGCGGATCGGCGCGATCGCGACCGCGTTGCGGGCGCACATCCCGCAGGTGCTGCACACGCTGACCGCTCGGCACCCGCGGCTCACGCCGACACTGCGGGACGGCGAGGTCGTCGACATGATCCCCGCGCTGCGGTCCCGCCACCTCGACGCGGTCGTCACCGAGAGCTGGTCCACCCGGCCGTCGCGGTATCCACCGGGGATCCATCTGACCGAGCTGATCCGCGAGGACGTCCACCTCGCCGTGCCGGACGGTCATCCGCTCGCGAGCCGGAGCGCTCCGATCCCGCTCGCGGACCTGGGCGACCTGGCCTGGGTCAGCTGCCCGCCGGGCACCGATCCGCACGAGGCACTGGTGCACACGTTGCGCGGCCACAACGTCGACGCGGACGTGCGGTACTGCGTGACCGACTACACCACCCATCTCCTGCTGGTCGCCGCCGGGCTCGCGGTCGCGCTGGTCCCGCGGATGGCCCGGCATCCACAGCCGGACGGAGTCCGGTTCCTGCGCACCGCGTCGTCGATCACGCGCACCATCGGCGTGGCCACTGTCGAGGGCGTGCACACTCCGGCGGTGGACGCGTTCGTGGCCGTGCTCCGGGACCAGGTCGCCGCGTGGTCCCCGGAACTCTGACCCTCCATTGTGGACGATCAGCGGGCATCGAGGGTACGGAGCGAACGGTCGGCGGCGGTGACCGAGAGCAGCGCGGTGGCGGCCACGGTGAGCACCAGCGCCAGCGTGCCGAGCCCGCCGTCGGTGGCTTCCGCGCCGAACGCCAGCGCGAGCACGCTGGTGGAGGCCAGCGCGCCGATGTACTGGGCGGTGCGGAACAGCCCGGACAGCGTGCCGATCCGGTCGGCGGGCGCCTGCGCGTAGAGGACCGTCTGGTTCGCCACGGTGCTGAGCCCTTGCCCGACACCGAAAAGCAGGCCGATCGCGACCACGAGCCACAGCGCGGTGTTCGACGACAACGTCAGCAGCGCCACCGAGCCGATCACCAGCGCGCCCGCCGTGAGCAGCAGGCGCGCGCGGACGCCGGTGCACAGCCGGGCCCCGAAGGCGGACAGCGCGACGGTGGTGATCGACATCGGCAGCAGCGCGAGGCCGATCGTCGATTCCGGCAGCCGGTAGCCTTCCGCGAGCCACTGCGGATAGCCGTAGAGGAACGCGTAGATCACCAGATAACCGCAGCCCTGCCGGAGATAGGTGGCGGCGAGCGGCCGGTTGCGGGCCAGGGTGCGCAGATCGAGGAACGGGTCCCGCACGCGCAGTTCCCACGCGACCAGCCCGGCGCCCGCGAGCACGCCGGTCAGCAGGAACGGCCACGGCGCCGCGCCCGAGCGGGTCAGGCACAGCAGCAGCGCGGTGAGGGTGAGCGTGAAGAGCCCGATGCCCACCAGGTCGAGCGGCGGCCGCGGCCCGGTGCGCTCGCGTCGTTCGTCCGGCGGCAGCCACTTCCACGCCAGCAGCAGCCCGAGCGCGGCGACCGGCACGTTCACCGCGAACGTCCAGCGCCAGTCGCCGAGGCCCACCAGCAGGCCGCCGAGCGTCGGGCCGACGGCCATGCTCGCCTGGGTGGACGTGGCGAGCGTGGCGAGTGCCCTCCCCGGCACCGGGACGTCCCCGGCGTTCGCCCGCGCGCGGACCATCGCCATCGCCGCCGGGAATCCCGTGGCGGTCCCGAGCCCGAGCAGGATCCTGGCCACGAGCAGGACCTCGAAGGCGGGAGCGAACGTGCCGAGCAGGCCCGCCGCCGCGACGAGCACGAGGCCCGCGGCCAGTACCCGCCGGGCGCCGAGGGTGTCGACCAGCCTGCCCATCACCGGCTGGGCGGTTGCCGTGGTCAGGTACAGCACGGTGACCAGCCACACCGTGTGTCCCGCCCCGACGCCGAGATCCCGGCCGATCGGGACCAGGGTCACCGCGATCATCGACGAGTTGACCGCGTTGAGCAGCGTGCCGATGACCAGCGGGGTGAGGAATTTCGCGTCGAACGCGGTGCCAGGACTGGTCGCCGTGGTCACCGGGCGACCGCCGGCTCACGGGCCGCCGGGACGAAGATGTCGGCGCGGGCGATCACCCTGGCCGACCGGTTGAGGGTGACGCCGGTCAGCCCGCCGTCGCCACCCGTGCTCAGGCTGGCCGAGACGACTCCCGCCGGGGTGCCGATCCGGATCTCCCCGGTCTCCGCGGCGGTGTGGGCGCGGACCGTGCTGCCGGGGACCGTGGCCGCGGCGGCGACCGCGACCATCGAGGTCAGCCCGATCACCGGATGCGGCGCGTGCATGGAGGCCATCCGGACCGAGACGTCGAAGTCCCCGGCCGCGACGCGCGTGCCGCCGGTGGTCGTGTAGTCGGTGGCGGGACCGACGATGCCGAGTTTCGGTACCGCGTGGCTGACCGGACTGTCCGGAGTGGACAGTCCCATCCTGATCGCGGCCGCCCGGCGCAGGCCGAGCAGCCCGGGAAGCCGTTCGGCGAACTCGGCGACGCTCTCCGAGCCGGTCAGGCCCACTGACGGCGCGTCGAGGAGCGCGGCCGGTGCGCCGGCGTCGACCAGGGTCGCCCGCGCGGCTTTTTCACGCGATTCCAGCATGTCGACGGCGCGGCCGGTGGGCAGCAGGCGGCCGCCGACGGGGTTCAGGAACTCCAGGCCCACCGGCACACCGGGCGAGGAGACGCCCGGTACCACCGCGTCGCCGGTGGGGCGGAACCGCGCGCCGGGCGTGGCGACGACCGCGTCGATCCGGGAACCGCTGTTGGTGTTGCGCATGCGCACCCTGGTGCGGTCACCGCGCGGCCGGACCAGCCCGGACTGCACCGCGTACAGCCCGACCGCGGTGGCGCAGTTGCCGCAGTTGCTGCCCCATTCCACCCGTTCGACCCCGACGCCGACCTGCGCGAAGGTGTAGTCGATGTCCACGCCCGGCTCGTAGGAGTGGGCCACGATCGCGGCCTTCGACGTCGTCGAGGTCGCCCCGCCGACGCCGTCGATCTGGCTGTGGTCCTGCGCGCCGAACGCGGCGAGGAGCACGTCCTCGGTCGACGCGCCGCGCCCGTGGATGTCGGCCACGTCGAACAGCCAGCATTTGCTCGTTCCGCCGCGTACCAGGGTCGCCGATACGCCGATGGTTCCTTTTTCTGGGGAGAGCATGCGTTACACCGTCCACAATGGGAAAAGGGAAGGGTTCGTCGACCGCCGCGACATTGGAGCAGGCCACAAGCACAGAGGTACGAAAAGGGGGAGTGGGTGTCTCCCGATGCAGGTAACCGTATCGTAAAAAGTCGACATGGTCAACGTAAGGTGCGCAGCGTAGGGCCATGGTCAAGTGCCTGTGAATCGCGGATGACCACGCCGTGAATAGGCGAATTTCGTGAAATCCGGCAGAGTTCCCGATTTGCCGTGTGACGTTGTCGACAGTGTTAAAAATGTGAAAATAAGGGGATGCGCGTGATGGAGCGGTGTGTTATGGCGACACCTTCGGGTGATTTTCTTGCGGCTTCACTGGGATTTTATCGGGCAAGGAAATGCGGTGTTCAGCGCAGGATGGCGGTGACCAGGGTTTCGGCGAGCCAGGTTTCATAGTCGTCGTAAGACCAGCCGGCTTCGCGGACGAGGCTGTCGAGGATGCCGTCGGTCATCAGCGCGACGGCGATGTCGGTCGCGCGGGGAACGAGGCGCCCGCCGGTTTCCCGGACACGGCCGATGATCATCTCCACGCCGAGCCGGTTGCGGCGCGCGCCTTCCGCGCGCGTGGCCGCGATGTCGGGATCGACGGCCGCGCCCGAATCGAGCATCGCGACGATGTCGCCGCAGCGTTCCTGGACCTGCCTGCTCGCCTTGGCCAGCAGGCGGAGCAGTTCGCCGGGATCATCGAGTTCCGCGGACCGGGCCATCAGTTCGGGCAAGCCCGCTTCGTCGTCGAGGAGATCGACGAGCCCGGTGAGGACGCCGGCCTTGGAGCCGTAGTGCGCGTAGATGGTCTGCGGTACGACGCCGGCTTCCTGGGCGAGGCGGCGGATCGAGGTGCGGGCGTAGCCGTGTTCGGCGAAGAGCCTGCGTGCCGCGGTGAGGATCGCGCGCAGGGTCAGTGCCTCGCGCCGGTCCCGCAAGCGGACGAGGCCGGGCAGATCGGATGTCATGTACACTCCAACTTAGAACATCGTTCTAACAGCTAGACCGCCATACTAAGTTAGGATAACGATGACTGCTGAGGAGATCATCACCGGGCTGGAGCGCGCGTGGAACGCCGGTGACGGGGCCGCGTGGGGTGCGTATTTCGCCGAGGATGCGGACTTCGTGGACGTCGTGGGGCGTGTGCAGCGCGGCAGAAAGGTGATCGCGGAGGAACACCAGAAGATCTTCGACACGATCTACCGGGGGAGCAGGCTCGAGATCCGGCAGCTGGACGTCCGGCCGATCGGCGCGGACGCGCTGGTGCTGCACACGACGTCGAAACTGCGGGTGCCCGGCGGGCCGAGGGAAGGGGAATGGGCGGCCATCCAGACGAAGATCGTCCGGGACGGCCGGATCGTCGCGTTCCACAACACGATGCTGGCCGACCTCGCGGAGTTCACGCACCGGGATGCGGAACTGGCGGCCCGCTCGCCGTTGGAGTGGAAGGAATAACGGGCCCGGCCGGTCGGCGGCGGGTCACGGACAGTCGCCTGCCGTCATCCGGTCGGGAAAGAAGCAGTCTCGAAGGAGTTTTGCGCGGACCGGGGAAATCACCCCAGAGCCAAGGGGAATAGGCCGAATCGGGAACGAAATCGGCGCTTCCGGATTTAGCTGAGTGAACCGCGGCCGAGCTCCTTGTCGGGCCGCATGGCTGCTACTAGCGTTGGCCGAGGTAGGCACCGAACCCGGTGGTCAGGGCCGGAATCCCGGCCCGGCCACGCAATTACCCGAGCCTGGAAAACCTCGTCAGCCGAATCCCCGCATACGAAGGAAACCGCGGATGCTGCCTGTGTTCCGATCCACGGTGCCGGAAGCAGCCGTCCGTTCTGCCGACGTCACCGCCCGAGAAGGAGCCCATCCGGATGACCTCCATCGACCAGCCCGTGCTGCGCACCCCCTATCAGCGGTCGGTCGCGGACTACTGGAACAACGAGAAGAACGCCGTCAACCTCCGGCTCGGCGACATCGACCACCTCTATCACCACCATTACGGCATAGGCGACTACGACGCCGCCGTGCTCGAGGCGCCGGCGGCGCAGCGTGACGACGCCATCATCGCCGAAATGCACCGGCTGGAGACCGCGCAGGCCCAGGTCCTGCTCGACTACCTCGGCGACATCGCGCCCACCGACCGGCTGCTCGACGCCGGCTGCGGCCGCGGCGGGAGCAGCATCATGGCGAACCAGCGGTTCGGCTGCCAGGTCGACGGGGTGTCGATTTCCCAGCAGCAGGTCGATTTCGCCAATGCGGAGGCGGAGCGGCGTGGCGTCGCGGATCAGGTGCGGTATCACCTGCGCAACATGCTGGACACCGGGTTCGACACGGGCGCGTTCAGGGGCATCTGGAACAACGAGAGCACGATGTACGTCGACCTGTTCGACCTGTTCGCCGAACACGCCCGCCAGCTCGCGCCGGGCGGCCGCTACGTCACCATCACCGGGTGCTACAACGACGTCACCGGCGGCCGGTCGCGGGCGGTGAGCCAGATCGACCAGCACTACATCTGCAACATCCATGCCAGGAGCCAGTATTTCAAGGCGCTCGCGGCCAATGGTTTCGTGCCCATCAGCGTCGTGGACCTGACCGCGGCGACGATTCCCTATTGGGAGTTGCGCGCGCGGTCCTCGGTCACCACCGGAATCGAGGAGGCGTTCCTCACCGCTTACCGGGAAGGCAGCTTCCACTACCTGCTCATCGCCGCGGACCGCGTCTGACCGCGCGGCGGGCGCCCGGCTGACGAGGAGAAGGGAACACGATGGTCGACACAGTCCCCGTGGCAGGATCGGGCGCGGTGGGTGCGCGTCCCGGTCGTCCGTCCATTCCGGACAGTCCGGTGAGTACCGGCGGCGCGGCGGGGGCGTCGGTGTTCCGGACCGGGCCGACGGGGCTCGGCACCGCGGCGGCCCGGCTCTTCACCGCGGCAGGCGAGAGCGGTGCGGCTCCGCCTGCCGCGGCCCCGCCCGACTCGCCTGCCGTGGCCCCGCCTGCTCCGCCTGCCGCGGCGAGCCTGCCGGACGTGGTGGCGCAGCTCGGGCTCTCCGGGCTGGGCACCTCCGCCGCCGGCCTCACGCCCGAGCGTGCTCCCGCGCCCGGGCACGACCCGGTGTACATCGAACGGCCTTGGGGCGACGGGACGGCGTCGCCGCTCTACTGCCCCGTGGTGGAGCGGATCAACGAGCCGCTGGCCGAGGAGGTCCAGCGGCGGCTGGACGAATGGGCGGAGGACTGCGGGTATACCGGCGACGGGCTGGAGCAGATCCGCCGCTCCCAGCTCGGGCGGCTGGTCATGCTCGCGCATTCCGGTTCGGAGGACCCGGACCTGCTGTTGATCGCGGCGCAGCTGAACGCGGCCTGGTGGGCCGCCGACGACTACTACGCCGACGACAGTTCCCTGGGCGCGACGCCGACGAGTCTTCCTCCGCGCCTGGCGATGGCGATGGCGGCCATGGACCCGGTGGCCCCGGCCGGGGAATTCTCCGCTCCGCTCGACGAGGCGTTACGGTCGGACCCGATCCTGGTGTCGCTGCGTTCCGGCATCGACCACCTGCTCCGGCACGGTTCGCCCGTGCAGGCCCAGCGCGTCTGCTACTCGACGTTCGCGATGTTCGTCAGCTGGTGCGCGTACGCCGCGTGGCGCCACACGGCCGACTACCCGGAGGCGTGGAAGTACCTGGCGACCCGGCAGCACGACAGTTTCTACACGTCCATGACCCTGGTGGACGTCGTGGACGGGTACGAACTGCCCGCGCACTTCTACTACGACCCCCGGGTCCGCCGGATGATGATGCAGGCGGGTACCGCGTCGGTGATGGTGAACGACCTGTTCTCGGTCGCCAAGGACGCCGCGGACGAGAACCCGGTCTGCAACATGGTCCTGCAGATCGCCGAGGACCGGAAGTGCTCGATCGAGGAAGCGACGGAGGTGACCATCGGCCTGCACAACCAGTTCGTCCACGATTTCGAGGACGGCCATCGTGAGCTGGCGGTGGTGCCGTCCCCGGAACTGCATCGGTTCCTCAAGGGAGTGCGGGCGTGGATGGGCGGCGGCGTCGAATGGCACGCTACCAACCCGCGGTACCAGTCCTGACGCATCGGACGCTGTGTCGGGGCGGTATGCCGTTGACTTGTCCTTTGTGGACTTTGGTGGGGTGAAGGGGTCCTTCGGTGCTGGGAGCGCCATGAAGGACCCCTTCACTGCCTTCGGTGTGACCTGTGCGTCGCCTGTTGGGATTTCTGATCGGGGAGAGTCGCGCGTAAGCCGTTATGTGGCAAGGGAAACGCGAGCGCTTGACGCTGGTGGTCGCGTAGCTGCATCGGCAGGCGGCGGGCGTTGCTTTGGTTGCGGGATGCGCTGGGGATCGTGTCCAGTCTTGTGGCGCGGGTGTGGTGCGTCGGCTGGTGTGCAGTCGGTGGCATACTGGCAGGTCTCTCGGATCAGCCTCGGCGCAGTGGTTCGGACTGGTGCGTCAGCAGATACGCCGTCGGCGCAAGCGATGCTCGGTCACTACGATGAAGGCTCGTGGACAAGGATCTTGTCCGAGGACTCCAGTGGAGACAACCTCGCTCCGGCCCGCTCGTGGTCGAAATTTCCTGCGCCGCAACGGCTTCGGCGGAGGATTGCCGGACCGCAACCGCTCGATCTCCGCGCGGCCCGATCAGTTTGCCATTCGACGAACAGATTGCCTCCCATCCGTCGTGGCATCGTAAAACCCTTATATAGCAAGGAAAAGTGCGCTCCGCAGGTTCACCCGATCGATAGCACACATGTTCGATCGGGCGGGGTAGAGTGGTGTTGTGGCCGTCGAGAGCAGCACCCAGGCATCGCGCACCGAGTGGTGGCGCGAGGATGTCGGCTGCCTGCTGGACAGGCTCCTGGAGTCCGAGTGCGTGCAGCGGCGTGAGGCTGCGGTGCAGGGCGAGGTCATGGCCGAGCTCGAACGGCGCGGGATACGCGATACCACCGGCTACGGCAGTCTCGTTCGGCTGTTGCAGGAGACGCTGAACATCCCGTATGCCGAGGCGAAAGCTCGCGCGGCACGGGCGCTGGCGCTCAATGGCACCCGCGACCTGACTTCCGGTGAGCAGCCGCCGCAGGCTCCGGCGACCGCACAGGCTGCTGCCGAGGGTGCGGTGGGGGCCGCGCAGATCGATGAGATCCTGCGGGTGCTGGACAAGCTTCCCAAGACCGTGTCGGTGGAGGATCGGGAGCAGGCGGAGAAAATCCTCGCCGAACTCGCCCGCTCTGCCGGGCCCCGGGAGGTCCGGGCCGCCGGACGACGCCTGTTGAGTCAGCTCGATCCAGACGGGAAAGAGCCGAAAACCCGGGATCCGAAGCCGTTCCAGCCGGAGTTCTCGATCGCTCCGCACCGGGATGGCGGGCATCAGATCAAAGCCCGCGTCGACGATGAGACTTCCGCGCGCCTGCAAGCGATGCTGGATCCGCTGGCGAAGCCACGGCCTGCCACTGAGGAAGACGGGCGCGACACGCGCACTCAGTGGGAGCGGCGGGGCTGCGCGTTCTCCGAGTTGGTGCGGATGTGGGCCGAACACCCCGATCTGCCCACCCAAGCTGGGGAAGCCACCCACATCGTCGTGACAGTCAGCCTGGAAGAGCTACGGTCCGGGATCGGACAGGCCACCCTCGATCTACTCGGGGAGATCACCGCAGCCGAAGCACGACGACTCGCCTGCGACGCCAAAATCATCCCCATGATCCTCGGCTCCCACAGCGAACCCCTCGACGTCGGCCGCGCCCAACGCCTCGCCACCCCCGCCATCCGCCGAGCACTCATCCGCCGCGACGGCGGCTGCGCCTTCCCGGGGTGCGATGCGCCCGCTTACCGTTGTACGGCGCATCATGTGGTGTATTGGGCACATCATGGTGAGACCAAAGTGGACAATCTCGTGCTCGTATGTTCCGTCCACCACAAGCTCATCCACCATTCTGAATGGGAAGTCCGGATCGCCAGCGACGGACTCCCGGAGTTCGTGCCGCCTGCCTGGCTTGACGCCACCCGCACACCCCGACGCAACACCATCCACCTTCGAACCTGAGCTGCCTTAAGTCAAGCGCTCGGGCCTATCCCGTGATCGGTTTCCGGCGTTGATCATGGCACTTCATCGCAGCCTGCTCGGTCGGGGAGTGCCCGCGTGCGCGGATCGCCCGCAGGTGGCGGGCGTTCGGCGATTCGATCGCGTTAGCGGAGCAGATCATCGTCCGTATCTCGACGTTGTAGCCGAGGAACGGCGTGAGCTCGTCGAAAACCTTGCGCCACGAACGAACCACTGCTCGATGCTGCGCGCCTCATTTCCCTTCGAACTTCGGTGGGACCGTTGCTCACGTTCGTCGACTCACGATCGGGGCCGGGCCGCAGCCCGGCGTGTCGGGCCGGAACACCGATCTGGGAACAGTTCCATCCCCTGCCGTGGCGGTACTGTCGCGCCATGAGTGATTTCGAGGAGGAGCTTCGTGCGCAGGCCGACGAGGTGCGGCAGACCCGGAGCCGTGAGCGTCAGGTGATCGACGAGGTCATGGCGAAGCTGCCGGAGCACCGGGCGGTCTGGAGAAGCCAGGCCGCCTCGTTCGCGAGAGTGGCCGCCGAGATCGGCATGGTCCCGTGGAGTATCTCGGGGAAACGGACGGTGAAGAAACGCTTGGGCAGGCTGGCGACTGAGACCTGCCGGGTGGATGTTCTCTTTTCCGCAGGTGGTGTGGCCATCACCGTCGAGGGAGAGTTGGTCGAAGTCGGCCACGACTGGCCGTCTCGGTTCCCGCGGTTCCTGGAGGACGACGAGTTCGGTACACAACTGATGTCGGAACTGTTGTACCGGGACTATCCCGCCGCCAGGCAGGCGCGACCCGAGGAAATGGTCGGTATCCGGCGGGATTCCGTCGTGTGCGTCTGCTGCGTTACTCCGGCCGGTGAGCTGGTCGTGGTGGATGGTTACGACTCGGAGTACACGACGTTCGAGCACCGGCTGAAGGACCGTATCCGCACCGCGTCACGCTGAGTGATCGATTGTGCTACCTCTCGTTGGCGACACCGAACGGTACGTGCACGCAGGGCACAATCAGACAAGCAGGATCAAGGTGCCTGCTTTGATCGTCGAAAAATATGTGGGGCTTCAATATGCCCAGCACCGATACCTTCTCTACTCCCCCTAGGAAGAAAGCGTTGTCGACGGTCACTCCCCATGACTTGAGGCTCAAAACTGCGCGCTCATGTGATGGTGCGCTACGTGCTGTCACTATCGATACGCGTACGCGAAGTTTGTAACTTTCGTCCGATGCTCGACGTGCTTCCTCGAGTTGCTGAATCCTGTTGACGTTGAGCAAGAAACCATGTAGAGGTCCGGCAGAGTGTGGCTCCACCAGGTTGGCGGATTCATGTGAGTGAAACTCTTCCAGAGTGCTGCTCTGCATGATGCGCTCGGATTTGTCGTCGGCTAGTACTCCGTCGAAGTCGAAGGCGACGCGGAGTTCTTCGGCCTCGTCGTCAACGAAGGAGCCGTTGAGTACGCGCCCCGCCGGCAGCCCGCACGCGATCGCTTCGCGAACGTCACGTTCGTTGGCAGACAAGAAGAGGGACATGTTGAGTGCCCTCATGAACCGGTAGGGCGATTCGCCTCGTGTGAAGATCGCCCTGGTGATCGACAGGTTGTGGTCGGCTATTGACCTCATGACGCGCAGTCCGGTATCCGGTGCATTGCGTGATAGGATGATCACTTTCACCAGTGGGTCGTTCTGCTCGCTGAGATCGTTAAGCGAGAGAAGGCGCTTGATGAACGGAAAAGCCACGCCCCTGTCGAGGGGGTCGTCAAGTCTGTCTTCTTGATACCTGCGATAGGCTTCTTCTCCTTCGGCGTGAAGTACCGCATCGGATTCGCTAAGGTCGAATAATGCGCTTGAGGCGATGCCGACAACGAGTCGGCCGTCGAGTTTGTAAGGCATTGGTGCTGTCCGGTTCTTCCTTGTGACGGGTGATCTACGACTTCGGTAAGATCCATGTCGGCGTTGCGACCGATGGTCAATTGCCACATCTTGGTGTCCAAACCGTAATGGGAAGGTTGTGTTTACCGTGGGCACGGTGTTCCCGGGTGGGCTGAGACGACCTCGTCCAGAGTGAACGCTCTGTCGTGATGTCCGAATTCCGCCAGTGTCCGCTCCCGCCCGCACGCAGACTGGTGGCAGGAAAGAGAAGTGCCACACGAAAGGAGTCGTCGGCGATGACCGTTTACACGACGACGGACAGTCCGCTGGGGGAGCTGTTGCTGGTGGGGGAGGAGTCCGGCACCGCGCCGGGCGGCGTCGCCATCGCGTCGCTTTCGATGCCGGGGCAGAAGAACGCGCCCGCGGTGCGGCCGGAGTGGCGGCGCGACGACGCCGCGTTCGCCGAGGCGGTCCGCCAGATCCGGGCGTTCTTCGCCGGGGAGCTGACGGAGTTCGACCTCGAGTTCACCACCACCGGGTCCGGGTTCCAGCAGCGGATCTGGCAGGAGGTGGCGGCCATTCCGTTCGGGTCCACCACGACCTACGGCGAGCTTGCCGAGCGCCTCGGCCTGCCCCGTGAGCGGGTGCGGGCGGTGGGGGCCGCGGTCGGGGCGAACCCGGTGCTGCTGATGCGGCCCTGTCATCGCGTGATCGGCGCGGACGGCGGTATGCGGGGGTACGCCGGTGGTGTCGAGCGCAAGGTCCGGCTGCTCGCCCACGAGGGCGTCGCGCTGGCCGTCTGAGACACCGAAGATTCCGGAGAACATCGATGCCTGTCAAGACTGACACGATCGCCCGGCGAGTCGGCAAGGCCGACTGGGGGCGGCTGGCCGGGGAGCTGGACGAGTACGGGTGCGCGCTCACCCCGCGGCTGCTCACGCCCGCCGAATGCGCGGACATCGCGGGGCTCTACGAGCGAGCCGAACTGTTCCGGACGACCGTCGACATGGCCCGTCACCGGTTCGGTTCGGGCGAGTACCGGTACTTCACCCATGAGCTGCCCGAGCCGGTCGCCGCGCTGCGTGCCGCGCTCTACCCTCGGTTGCTGCCGATCGCGCGGGACTGGGCCGAGCGGCTCGGCAGGCCCGCGCCGTGGCCGGACGGCCTCGAGGAATGGGTGGCCGACTGCCACCGGGCGGGGCAGGACCGTTCCGCGCAGATTCTGTTGCGGTACACCGAAGGCGACTGGAACGCGCTGCACCGCGACGTGTTCGGCGACATGCTGTTCCCGCTCCAGGTGGTGATCGGGCTCGACGAGTACGGCACCGACTACACCGGCGGGGAGTTCCTGCTCGTCGAACAGCGGCCGCGCGCCCAGTCCCGGGGCACCACCACCGCGCTCCAGCAGGGCCACGGACTGATTTTCACCACCCGTGACCGGCCGGTGGCCACGAAACGCGGTTGGTCGGCGGGCGTCATGCGGCACGGTGTCAGTGTCGTCCGGTCCGGGCGCCGCCACGCGCTCGGCCTCGTCTTCCACGACGCCGCCTGATCCGGTGTACGTGCTGATCGGGCCGGACGGGCGGGGCTACCGCAGCGCGACGCCCGGCACGCTCGGCGGCCATCGCCGCGGACGGTTGTACGGGCGGCTCGACTGCCCGTCGGCCCTGCGTGCGCTGGCCCGCGGTCACTACGCCGCGAACCGGGTCTTCTTCCCGGACGAGGCCACCGCGATCGCGGCAGGCTACCGGCCGTGCGCGGTCTGTCTTCCCGAACGGTATGCCCGGTGGAAGGAACAACGGAAAACCTTATGACACAAGGATTTCGCTCACCGCTGATCCCCGCCGCGGACGTGGCCGAGTACGGCGGTGTGTCCTCGCCCGCTTCGCACACCGATGCCGAACTCGCCGCGCTCGCCGGGTTGCTGACGCGGCCCCGGCCGAGGATCGAGACCGTGACGATCGGGCACAGCCGAGACGACGTCTCGCGCTCGACGGCCGCCGCGTTCGCGGTCGCTTGGCGGGCCCGGGGCGGGACAGTGCTCGCGGTGGCCGATTGGCCGGAAACCGCGGCCTCGTGGCTGCGGCCCGCGCAGCGGCTCACCGCGGAAAACCCGGACGCGTGGGTGTTCGCCGCCGCGCCGCTCGGCTTCGCCCAGCTCGCCCGGAGGCTGCGGCACAGCACCGGCTGGGACCCGGCTCGGAGCTTCGCGTTCGCCGCACTGCGGGATTCCCGGGTCCCGGCGCTCGCCGGAGACGACGTCCTGCACGGCCTGCGGGGCGCGAGCGCGGACGGCGCCACGTGGGAGGTGCGGCACCGCTGGGTCGTCAGCTATCCGCCGGTGTCGTCGTCGCGTCGCGCCACCACACGGTAGGCGTTGGACCAGCCGCGTTTCCGGCCGAACGGCGCGCTGAGCCGGTCGAGCAGCGCGGCCAGCACGAAGACCGGGACGCACGCCACGAACGCGGCCTTGCGCAGGATCCGCCGCGGCCTGCCGGGCGGTGCGGGCCGCCAGGCGAGGTCCTCGCCGCCGATCGTCAGCGCGTTGACCGCCATCACCGACGCGGCCAGCACGTCGATCGCGGCGTGGGGTTCGCCGCGTTGTTCGGCGATCACGGTGAAGCCCCGCGCGGCCAGCTCGGTGCGCAGGTTGCCGATCGGGATCAGGTTGAGATGCTGGGGCTGCAGCCAGGGCAGCCACCAGCGGCCGAGCACCTTCGCCCACCGGCATTCCGGGTCGGGCAGTTCGATCGCCAGCAGCCCGCCCGGCCGCAGCGCCGTGCGCGCCGCCGTCAGTTCGCGCTTCGGATCCGGGGTGTGTTCCAGGTAGTGGTACATGCTGACCACGTCGTACCGGCCGCCGAGCTCGCCGGCCAGGTCCACGAAGGAGCCGCGGTGGGCGGTGCGGACCCAGCCCTTCCGCTGCGCCACTTCCACCCCGTCGCTGAGGTCGAGACCGTCGAACTTGGTGCCGAGCAACAGGTCCCCGGCCTCGCGGCAGAAATGACCGTGCCCCATGCCGACGTCGAGCCACTCCCCGGGCTCGCCGAAGCCGCGGACCAGCTCGGCCCGCGAGCGGTAGCCCGCCCGGTTGCCCTCGAACATCCCGCTCATGGACTTCTCGCCGAGCCCGTCGTAGCAATCCCGGTAGTAGAACTCGAGCCCGGCCGGGGTGAGCCGGGGATTCTGGAAGGTGTGCCCGCAGTCGCGGCAGCCGTCGAGCACGAATCGCCCCGGCTTGTGCTGCAGCAGGTCGGTCGTGCGCAACCGGGTCCGCAGCGCCGCCGAGCCGCACCACGGGCACGAGGCACGCCGGGGTTCGAAGAACCGGTCCACGCCTTCGGCCAGATCGGCGAGATAGCCGGGACGGCGCGCGGCGACCTGGACCGCCGGGGAGTCGTTCTCGATCATGGGCGCGGATGGTAACGCTTTCCGCGCCGTGCGTCACCGTGTGGCGGCAAGGCGGTGGTGAACCGGATCGCCGTCGCGTCCGTATAGGAGGTGAGGTGCGGGTTCAGAGGTGGAGGACGTCATGATCGGATGGGTGTTGCGGATCGTCGTCGCGGTCGCGCTGCTCGGCTCGGCCGGGGTGCACTATTTCCTGTGGACGCAGGGGTACCCCGGCGTCATCGGCCCGTTGTTCCTGCTGAACGCGGTCGGCGGGCTGGTGCTGGCGATCGCGGTGCTGGCGTGGCGGCATTGGCTGCCCGCGCTCGGCGCGTTCGGGTTCGGGGCGCTGACGCTCGGTTCGTACGTGCTCGCGGCGACCGTGGGATTCCTCGGCCAGCACGACCAGTTCACCAGCCAGCCCGAATACTGGGGCGTGATCACCGAAGCCGTCTGCATCATCGGGGGTGTCGCGCTGATGGCGCGCGGCCGCGAAGCCCGCTGAGCGATCGTCCCGGCGAGTGGCACAGTAGTCGCTTGTGGACGATGTCAAGCTGATCAGTTCCCTCCGTGCCACCCGGTTCTTCCGCGACGAGCCGGTGGCACGCGCGGACATCGAGGCGATGGTCGAGGTGGCGCGGTGGACGGGTTCCGCGCGGAACCGTCAGCCGTGGTGCTTCGTGGCGGTGAGCGACCGGCGCACGCGTGAGCGGCTGTCCCGGCTGGGTCAGTACGCGGGATTGCTCGCGGCCGCGCCCGCCGTGCTGATCCTGCTGTCCGACGCGGAAGCGGGCGCGGACACCGAGTTCGATCTCGGCCGGATCTGCCAGTCGCTCCTGCTCGCCGCGCACAGCCGGTCGCTGGGGACCTGCCCGGTCACGCTGTACCCGGAGGCGAACGCGGTCGAGGCCGCCCGGCTGGTCGGGCGTCCGGCGCCGTGGCGGGCCGGGCACGCGATCGCGCTGGGGCGGCCCGCCGTGGCGCCTCCGGGCCGGTCGGCGATCCCGTCCGGCCGCAAGCCGGTCGCCGAACTGCTCACCCACTTCGAGCCGTCCGCACGCTGACGCCGTTCGAGACCGGCCGTCACGGGGAAGCGACGCCGATCGGCAGCGTGGCGGCCATGCCCCAGGCGTGCCTGCCGTCGAGACGTTCCATGCCGAGTCCCCATTCGCCGGCGAGCCGGGCCAGTTCGCGTGCCGCGTGTTCCAGCGCCGGGGAACCGGTGGCCGCGATGCGCACCGCGGCGTCGGTCCTGGCGACGGCCGCGCCGGCCGGACGGTGTGCGGTGACCGCGACGGTGACGGCGGCCTGCGGGACGGCGGCGAGCAGCCAGCGCACCATCTGCGGGGCGACCGCCGGGGACAGCTCCGCCCAGCCGTCGAGCCGGAACGTCGCCTGCGTGACCGGGCCGCTGTGCCAGCCCCGCCAGTCCTCGCGGACCTGTCCCCGGCCGGCGGTGACGTGGGCGAGCGAGGCCAGCGTGCCCAGCACCTCGTGCTCGGCCAGCGCACGCGCGGGCAGGCCGGCCCGGCGGAGCTGGCGCTGCACCCGCCGGAGGGCGTTCCGGAGCGTTCGCCGGACATCGGCGTCGTGGTGCACGTCGACCGTGCGCAAGGCCTGCAGCGTCACCCACACCCGCGGCGGGCGGTCCCTGCTGATCCCGGCGTGGTGGACGACCTGCGCGGCGATCGCCTGCGCCTGTTCGTGCGGTGGGGGGAGCAGGGATTCGGGGGCGGGCATCGCCTTCGTCAGATCCCGCACGGCCGATTTCGGTTGCAGCACAGCGGTGATCCCGGCGGCGCGGCTGAGCAGGAACGCGCCGTCCTCGTCGGTGCTGCCGGCGGCCTCCGGCGAGATCAGGCGCAGCAGCGCCCGGCCGGCCTCGCTCTCGCTCCGCAGATCGCGGACCCGGTCGCGCAGCAGGTAGCCCGAGCCCACCGCGAGCCAGGCGTACAACCAGCGACCGCGGAACCGGACGGCGGTCAGCGTCACGACGATCGCGGCCAGGACGACGACCGCGGCGAGCACGGGCCACGGCCTGCCCAGCGCCAGTACGAGCGCGACCAGGACGAGCTGCCAGCTGACGAGCTGGGCGACCCCGATCCCGATCCCGCCCGGCCTGCCGGCGCCGCGAGTGTCGCCGGACTTCGGCGGCGCGGCCGCTTTCCGCGGTCCGGCGGCGGGAGGCGCGGGCGCCGCGATCGGTGTCGCGACGCGTGCTTGTGGTTGCCGTGCCGCGGACAACGCCACGCGCGCCGCTTCGCGCGCTGCGGCCCGCGAGGCCGAGTCCGCGACGGCGATCGTGCCGTAGGCGGTACCCGGCTGGACGGACATGGCATGGTGCGGCGGGGGAGCGGGCACGCCACCTCGCCGGTCTGCCCTGGCCGCGCCCGGTTCGGTCGCCGCGCCGAGATCAGTCACTGTGCCGCCTCCTCGTCCGGTCACCGGCCAGCGTCCACGGCGGACATGAGGTTTCGATGACAGCGTTCGACGGCTGGGGCGTTTCATCAAAATTTCATGGTCGGTCATTAGCGTCAGCCGCTATGGACCGTTCCCGGGGCGTGACGGCGAACGCCACCGATCCGAAAACCGCCGCCCGTCGCGGGTTCAGCGCCGTGGTGCGCACCCGCCTGGCGATCGCGCTGCTGGTCACCGCGTGCCTGGTGCTGATCGGGGTGGCCGTCTCCGGCCGGGCGCCGATGCCTGCCGGCCTGCAGTTCGTCCAGGTCGGGCACTGGGTGTACAGCAGCGAACTGCAGTCCGCGCTGCACATCGACGGCGGGACCAGCCAGGTGGACGCGCGCGCGAGCGTGCCGGGGGCCGAGCAGGGCAGCCAGGTCGCCCAGGGGGAGCGGTCCGGCTACGTGGTCGAGCGGTCGCGGATCACGATGTTCGACAAGTCGACGCTGAGCGTCGAGAACACCGCCACGCCGCCCGCCACCGAGACCCCGGCGGTGCTGGAGGCCGTGGGCGGCCCGTACCTGGTCTATCGCAACGCCGGCCAGATCGTCCGGCTCGGCGACCCGACGGCGACCGTCCCGGCGGGCGGCCCGCTGACTCCGCCGATCGTGACCTCCGCCGGAACCCTGTGGGTGCACCGGATCGACAACGGCTCGGTGTGCGAACTGCCGCGTGGCGCGACCCGGCTGGCGTGCCCCGCGCAGCTGCCGCCGGGACACAGCGGGCTGCTCGCGCTCGTCGACGACCAGCCGGTGCTGCTCGACATCACGGCGGACACGCTGAGCGTGATCGGCAAGGACGGGCTCGGCGAACCGGTCGGCATTGGCGTCAAGCTGCCGCCCTCGGCCCAGGTGGCGAACACCTCCGTCGACGGGCGGCTGGCCGTCGCCGATCCCGAGCGCAACCAGCTGCACCTGATCGACACCGCCGGGCTGGCCGGCAAGCGGCCGGCGGGCAAACCGGTTTCGATCGAGCTGCCCAAGGACGGCCGGTTCGCCGGCCCGGTCGCCACCTCGCACGTCGTCGCCATGGTCGACGAGACCCGCAACGAGGTGCGGACCTACGACAGCACCGGCTCCCTGAAGAGCACGAAGAAGGTGCCCGGCAAGGGTGACCGGGCGCGGCTGGCACACGGCGAGGACAACCGGATCTACGTCGACAGCGCGGACGGCTCGCACGTCCTGGTCGTCAACGGGGACAACGGATCGGTCGTCGAGGTGGCCGTCGATGAACAGGCCAGGAACCAGACCACGAGCGCCGCGCCACCCGCGTCGCAACCGGCGGACAATCCCCAGCCGCCCTCGGCGCAGCCACCCGCCTCGCCTCCGCCGTCGAGGCAGTCCGCTCCGCCGGTCGCGGCAGCGACGCCGCCGGGTGCGCCGAGAAACGTCAGTGCCTCCGCGGGGAACGGCGCCGCCACCGTTTCGTGGGGCGCCGCGCCCGAAAACGGCGCGCGGATCACCGCCTATCACCTGTCCTGGCCGGGCGGGTCGACGACGGTCGGCGGATCGGCGCGCAGCGCCACGGTGAACGGGCTGACCGCCGGGACGTCCTACACGATCACCGTGGTCGCGGAGAACTCGGCGGGCCGAGGGGCCGGTGCGGGTGCCAAGGTGCTGATCCAGGGACCCCCGGCCGGGGCGCCGAGCGTCACCGTGAACGCCAAGCTCGGCGGCCAGGTCTCGGCGAGCTGGTCCGAGCCGGATCTGCACGGCGCGACGTTGCTGCACTACGTCGTCAGCGCGACGGGGAAGGGCGATCAGCAGGTGTCCGGTACGTCCGTCGACTTCTCCGGCATGACCGGCGCGGTCACCGTCACGGTCCGCGCGGTCACCAAGTACGGCTCGGGCCCGGCGCTCACCGGTGCCTCCGGGCGGGGGAGCGCCACGGTCCCGGCGGCACCGCCGACGGTGAAGATCACCCACGTCCAAGGCAAGGGTGCGCCCGAGCAGCAGATCATCGTCACCGTGAACGCTACCTCCAACGGCGCGCCCGCGAAGTGCACGGCGACCGTGTTCAACTCGACCACGTCCCCGGTCCCGTGCAGCGGCACCACGAACATCACCATTTCGAATGCCTACTGGGTCGGTGCCGTCGGAATCGACGTCACCATCACGTCGTCGGCGGGCACCGGCACGGACCACTGGCAGGGCACGCCCGCCTTCCTGGTCGTACTTGGGCCGCTCGCCCTGCTGGGAACGCGCCGCGCCATCAAGAATGCCGGAAAAGACAAGGCGAAGAAGGAAAAGTGACACCGACTCCCAAGGCCGCTTACGAGCTGATCGCGGAAAACGTCCAGACGGTGGTGCGGGGCAAGCCGGAGCTTGTCCGGCTCGCCGTGGCGGCACTGTTCGCCGAAGGCCATCTGCTGATCGAGGACGTGCCAGGGGTCGGGAAGACGACCATGGCGCGGTGCATCGCGGCCAGCATCGGCGGCCGGTGGAGCCGGATCCAGTTCACCCCGGACCTGCTGCCCGGCGACATCACCGGCGTGATGGTGTACCACCAGAACGCCGAGCGGTTTCAGTTCCACCCCGGCGGGATCTTCGCCAACGTGGTGCTCGCCGACGAGATCAACCGGGGCACGCCGAAAACGCAGTCGGCGCTGCTGGAGGTGATGGCCGAGCGGCGGGTGACCGTCGACGCGGTCAGCCAGGACGTGCCGCGGCCGTTCTTCGTGGTGGCGACGCAGAACCCGATCGAACTGGAGGGCACCTACCGGCTGCCCGAGGCCCAGCTGGACCGCTTCCTGATGCGGCTGTCGGTCGGCTATCCGGACCACGACGCCGAAATGCGGGTCGTGATGGGGGACTGCGCCGGGGTGACCCCGGACGAACTGCGGCCGGTGATCGACCTCGGCGCCGTGCAGCAGGTGATCACCGAGGTGCGGAAATCCCATCTGGCGCCGGAAATCGTGTCCTACGCGGTCCGGCTGGCGGCGGCGAGCCGGCTGCATCCCGCCGTCCGCTACGGGGCGAGCCCGCGCGGGAGCATCGCGCTGATCCGCGCGGCGCAGGCGCTGGCCGCCACCCACGGCCGCGACTTCGTCACGCCCGACGACGTCAAGGACGTGACGCATCCGGTGCTCGGGCACCGGCTGGTGCTCACCCCTGACGCGGAGCTGAACCAGCGGCAGACCAGCGAGGTCGTGGACGAACTGCTGGCCGACACGCCCGCCCCGGCGGCAGCGGCGGGGAGGTAGCGGTGCGGCTCACCCGCCGCGGCGTCTTCGTGCTCGTCGCGGCGGCGGTCTGTTACGCCGCCGGCGAGCTGGCCGGGTACCCGCTTTTCCGGGCACTGGCGGGGATCGCGCTGGGCGCGGTGCTCGTCGCGGTGGCCGTCGCCCGATTCCGGCCGAAGGTCGAAGTGGGCCGGACGGTGCACCCGGACCGGATCGAACGCGGCAAGCCCGCGCTGGCCTCGCTGACCGTGCGCAACGTCGGTACGCGCAGGCACGGGGGTTTCGCCGCGGGCGACCGGATCGGCACCGAGACGCACGGGGTGCGGGTGCGCCCGCTCGCGCCCGGCGCCGAAGCCACCTACCACTACGAACTCCCGACCGCACACCGAGGACGGCTCGAGGTCGGGCCGCTTGTGCTGAACCGGCCGGACCTGTTCGACCTCGCCCGCGGCGAGCGGACCGTGGGCGGCACCGCGCGGCTGTGGGTGTATCCGCGGCGGCACGCGGTGCGCCCGGCGCAGGCCGGGCACCCGCGGCATCACCACGACGGGCCGATCACCGACCCGCCGCTGCGGGGTTCGGCGGATCTGCAGGTGGTCCGGCAGTACGTGGTCGGCGACGAGGTGCGGCTCCTGCACTGGAAGGCGACCGCCCGCACCGGCCAGCTCATGGTGCGCGAGTACGCGGATCCGGCGCAGCTGCGGTGCACCGTCCTGCTCGACACCCGGCCCGCCGCGATGACCCCGGCCGTGTTCGAGGAGGCCGTCGAGGTGGCGGCCTCGGTGCTGTTCGCGTCGGCGTCGGCGGGGCAGCACTGCCGGCTGATCACCACGACCGGCACCGACACCCCGGTGGACAGCGGGCTGCGGGTGGCCAGGACGGTGCTGGACGAGCTTTGCCTGGTCACCCAGGACGCCGCCGACGACGCGCCTTTGCTGGCCGCGCCCCTCGCGGCCGGGCGGCGGCCCGGCGGTGTCGTCCTCGTGCTCACCGGCATGGAAGCCGACCTCGGCCCGGCCCGTCGCTGGCGCCCGGACACGGTGATCCGGCTCGGGGCCCGGCAGCGCGGAGTCTCCGCGGGAGCCGGGACCATCGTCGCGGTGGACGCGGCCGACGCGGCCGCGCAGTGGAACTCGCTGTTGGCGGGTACGGCATGAGCGACGGATTGGACCGGCTCGCGGTCGCCGGGGTGCTCGGCGCGACCGCGGTGGCCGGGCTGCTGTTCACGCCGGTGTTCGGCCTGCCGTCGCTGCTCCTCCCGGTCCTCGTGGTGGTCGCCGTCGCGTACGCCTGCGTCGAAATCTGCGCACGCTGGCCGAAACTGACGCCGTACCGGCCGCTTTTCGTGGTGGTGGGCGGACTTCTCGGGCTGATCGAGGCGGTGCTGTTCCCGACCACGCTCGCGGGCCTGCCCACCGGCGAGACGCTGAACGTGCTGGTGCGCGGGTTCACCGAGGGCTGGCTGCTGACGTTGCAGTCGACCTGGCCCGCCCGGCCGGTCCCCGAGCAGCTGCTGTTCGTCCCGCTGGCCGTGCTGCTCGCGGTGGTGCTCGGGCTGGAGCTGGTGCTACGGCTGCGAAAACCGCTCCTCGCTCTGCTGCCGAGCCTGCTCGTCGCAGCGCTTTCCCAGGCGTACCAGGCATTGACCGGCTTCACCGCGTTGGCGGCCGCGGTGGCGTACGCGGTCGCGGCGGCCTTGACGTTGTGGGCGGAGCGTCCCGGTACGGCCCGCCGGTCGCGGGGCGGGCCACGACCGGCGCGGCGGCTGTCCGCGGCGGGCACCTGGCTCGCACTGTCCACTGTGGTCGCACTGGTGGCCGGGGCGGCGGTACTGGGCGAGCTCGACCCGGTGGGCCGCAACCCCTACCGCTTCAGCGACGCCCAGGTGGCTCCGCTTGCGCAGAACCGGCTCAGCAATCCGCTGGACGAGGTCGGCGAGCGCAGTGCCAGCCCCGGGCAGGAGGTGTTCCGCTATCACAGCGACGCACCCGTCGACCGGTGGCGCCTGATCGTGCTCGACGGCTTCGACGGGTCCAACTGGTCGGCCGACGCGAAGCTGCGGCGGCTCGGTCTCCGGCTGGAGAGCGCGTCGAGCGGAGCCGCCCGGACCGCCGATGTGCGGGTGCGCGCGCTGCCGGGGCCGTGGTTGCCCAGCCAGCCGTCGCTGACCGGGGTGGACGGGCTCGCGCCGCTGGTGGACCAGTCGGCGGGCACTCTCCTGCTGGACCCGCCCGCGGCGCCGGGGCAGGAGCGGCGTTACCGGTTGTCCTGGTCCTCTCCGGAGGTCGACGCCGCCAAACTCGGGCTCGCCGAGGTCGACGCGCGTGCCGAGGGCGGGCTCGGCGGCCTCGGCCAGGTACCCGCCGACATCGGCCAGGTGGCCAAGGACGCGGTGCACGGCCTGCGCCCGACGTTCCAGTCGGCGTTGCAGCTCGAACGGTTCCTCAGCGCGAACTACCAGGTGGCGGTCGGCAACGACCTGCCGACCGGGCACGGCTGGCCCCAGCTGCGGCGGTTCCTGCTGGAGAGCAAGCGTGGCACGAGCGAGCAGTTCGCCGCGGCGTACGTGGTTTTGGCGCGGATGAACGGCATCCCGGCGCGGCTGGTCGTCGGGTTCGGCGGATCGTCCGAAGTGGACGGTGGTGATCGGGTCGTGCGCAACCGTGACGTGCTGGCGTGGCCCGAGGTCGCGGTCGCCGGGGTGGGCTGGGTGCCGCTGGACCCGACGGCCGCGGCGGCCAGGGCCGGACGGGAGCAGTCCGGTCTCGCCAAGGCGACCGCGCTGGCCCGGCAGCAGCTGCCGCCCGAGCAGTCGTTGCGGCCGCCGCAGTTGCCGCCGGGACACCACGAGTCCGAAGTGGATAGTGCGACCGGGCCGAGCGCGGGCAAGTGGGGGATCGTGGCGGCGATCGTGGTGGGCGCCCTGCTCGTCTGCTGGCTGTGGGGAGTGCCGCTGGCGAAGACCGTCCGCGGCCGCCGCCGTCGCCGGCTTTCCGGGTCCGCGGGGGTGATCGGCGCGTGGGCGGAGGCCCGCGACCGGCTGCGCGCACACGGCGTGCCCTACCGCGTCGGCATGACCCCGCGGGATCTCGCCGATCTGGCGAACGCGGTGGCGGGCGACCGGACCCGCGATCCCATCACGCGGCTGGGCAAGGTGCTGGACATGGCGCTGTGGTCCGGCGTCCCGGCGTCCGAAGGTGCTGTGCGCCGGGCCTGGCACGAGGTGGGCGAGGTGCGCAAGGGACTGGCCGGGCA
The DNA here is from genome assembly GCF_042739895.1 of Amycolatopsis sp. NPDC059021. Lineage (NCBI taxonomy): Bacteria > Bacillati > Actinomycetota > Actinomycetes > Pseudonocardiales > Pseudonocardiaceae > Amycolatopsis > Amycolatopsis sp. NPDC059021. Next base: position 19,712 of record NZ_JBHYIQ010000002.1, on the reverse strand, counting down.
GCCGCTGCGGGCCCGGCTGCGCGCGGCGCTGGAGCCGCGGACACTGCTGCCGCCGTCGGCTCCCAAGCGGGCCAAGGGACGGTAGCTGAAGGGGACTTTCGTCGCAGGGTATGCGAGGAAAGTCTCCTTCAGCTCATGTGACGCAAGGAAAGTCCCCTTCAGCTCACGGGGTGCAGTGGCCGCCGCGGATCGGGACGGGTGTGCTGGTGTAGACGTGCCTGCCGTCGGTGGCGCGGATCTGGAAGCAGTACCGGCGTGCCGGGTCGACCGGGACGTCCATGGCGCGCTGGCGGTGCGCGACGAGCACCATCGTGTCGATCCGTTCGCCCGCCACCACCACGGCGAAGTCGAGGTCGCCGTCGGCGCGCCAGCTGAGGCGGACGCGGTCGCCGAGGTCGGCGGGCTGGGCGAGTTCGAGGTGCATGTCCGGCGCCGCCTCGCCGGGCGGCATGCCGTTCGCCGGTTGCGCGGCCAGCGTGATCGGGCTGGCCTGCCCGGACACCTTCTCCGGCCCGGCGAGCATCGGCACCACGGCGAGACCCACCACGACGACGCCCGCGCCCACCAGGATTCCGGTACGCCAGCCGTTACCCGAAGCGGAGTTTCGCGTGGCGGCGGCCGGACCGCCGAAGGTACGGATCAGGGTGCGCCCACCGGGATTCGCCGGTGCGGGCGGCCGCACCACGGGCTCGGCGGGTGAGGAGGGCGAAGTGGGCGAGGTGGGCGAAACGGACGAGCTGGGTGAGGGGGACGGGACGGGCGGAACAGCCGGTGCTCCAGCCCTTGGCAGCTCGGCGAAATCGTCGAACTCGACGTGCTCCTGCTCCGGCTCGTCGTCGGAAGCTTCGGGCTCAGCGGCCGCCTCGGCGCGGTCCGGTGACTCCTGAACGGGCGCGGGAACCCCGCGGCTTTCCGGCGAGCGGCGCAGATTCTCGAACAGCTCCGCGACGGCGCTCGCCTCGTGGGGCCGGTCGTCCGGTTCCTTGGCCAGCAGCCGGATGACCATTTCGGACAGTCCGGCGGGGACCCCCGCGCCACGGATCGGGGCCACGGGTTCCCGCAGTACCTGGAGAATCCGTTCGCCGGGCTGCTGCCCGGTGCGGCGCGGGAACGGCGGCGCTCCCGTCAAGACGGTGTACAGCACCGCGCCCAGCCCGTAGAGATCGGAGGCGGTGGACAACGTGTCGTCGCGCAACGTCTCCGGCGCGGTGTATTCCACCGCGTACATCGGATCGCGGGGGAACCGGCGGCGCAGCGCCTGCCCGAAATCGGCGAGGAAGAACTCACCGGAGGCGCGGTAGAGCACGTTGTGCGGGGTCACCCCACCGTGCAGGACGTCCACCCGATGAGCCGCGGCCAGCGCCGAGGCGACCGCCGCGCCCAGCCGGAGCACGTCGGAGACGGGCAGGCGGACACCGGCGTCGAGCAGCCCGGCCAGCGATCCGTCGCACAGCCGCATCCGCACGCCCGAACGTCCCTGCGGGAACTCGACCAGTCCCTCGATCGGCAGGAGCGACGGCGTCGACCGGGTGGCGTCCAGTGCCTTGCGCTCACGGTCGAGCCAGGCCGCGGTGTCGCGGTCGAATCGTTCGGGGAACACCTTGACGGCCTCGGCGCCGCCGCCGGCGGAGCGGGCCGCGTAGACCGTGGCGATCGGGCCTTGGGCGACCCAAGTCAACGCCCGCGCGTAATCGACGCCCACGTTCTCGATGCTCATGTCTTCATTCTCGCGCATCGAGGCCGTCTTCACGCGCGTTTCGCGCGGCCGGTTCCTGCCTTCGGCGCCCACCATCGCGCGCGGTGCCCGAGGCTTCCCCTATGCAGACTGCCGGCCTGGTCCGACTCACCATCGCCACCCCGCATCGGCGTATCGACATGGCGTTACCGGAGCACATGGCCGTCGCCGAGCTCCTGCCCGGCCTGCTGGCACGCGCGGGCGAAGGACTCGCCGACGACGGCGTGCCCGGCGGCGGCTGGGTGTTGCGCCGCGGCGACGGGACGGCGTTCGATCTCGATCGGACGCTCGGCTCGCACCGCGTGCGCGACGGGGAGATCCTGCACCTGACACCGCGCCGGGCCGACTGGCCCGAGCTGGAATACGACGACGTGGTCGACGCCATCGCCACCGGCTCGGGGCAGACCGGCCGCGCCTGGGGCCCGCGGCACACCCGGCTGGCCGGGCTGTCCGCGGGCGCCGCGGCCCTGCTGCTGGGCCTGGTCGCGGTGCTGCGCGCGGGACCACCGTGGCCGGGCGCGGCGGTGTGGGCGCTCGGCGCGGCGGCGCTGTTGCTGATCGCGGGTGTCGCGCTGGCGCGCGCGATGCGGGACGCCGGTGCCGGGGCTGTGCTCGCCGCGGTCGCGTTGCCCTACGCCTTCGCGGGCGGCGGTTTGGCGCTGGCGGGCGGAAATCCGGTGACCGGGCTGTCCGCCGGGCAGCTGGTGCTCGCGGGCGCGGCGTTGCTGCTGGCGGCACTCGTGGGTTATCTCGGGGTGACCGCGGCGCCCGCGTTGTTCGCCGGGGCGGCCATGGCCGGGCTGCTCACCGTACTCGGCGGCTGGCTGGCCACCTTCGACGACGTCGCGGGACACCGGTCGGCGGCCGTGGTCGCCGGGGCGCTGCTGGCGTTGTCCGGCGCGTTCGCCCCGCTGGCCCTGCGGCTGGGCCGGGTGCCGATGCCGGTGCTGCCGCGCAGTACGGCCGATCTGGTCCGCGACGATCCGCAGCCGCCGCTCGCGCACGTGCACGCCGCCGTGGCCAGGGCCGACGGCCTGCTCACCGGCATGCTGGCCGGGACGTCGGTGGTGGTGACGGCCTGCCAGGTGGTGCTGATCCGCGCGGGCGGCACCGCGTCCGCGGTGCTGGTTTCCGTGCTGGCACTGGGTTTCCTGCTGCGCGCGCGGCTGTATCCGGTCCTGCGCCAGCGGATTCCGCTGCTGATCACCGGGATGTCCGGGCTCGGCTGTCTCGCGCTCGGCCCGCTGCTCGCGGACGGGGCGGGCGCGCTGCTGACGGCCGGTCCGCTGCTGTTCGCGGTGGCGGCGGGCGCGATCGCCGCGGGCATCCTGCTCAGCACCCGCCGCGCGAATCCCTATCTCGGCCGGTTCGCCGAGTACTTCGAGATCCTGCTCATGGTCGCGATCGTGCCGGTGGTGTGCTGGGTGCTCGACCTGTACGCCGCCGTGCGCGGGCTGGGAGGCTGAACCGTGGCGTCCAAACGCGACCAGCTGCAGGCGTACCAGTTCCTCGTCCAGCGGGCGACGTCCGCGCTGGTGACCCGCGAGACCGATCCGGAGCAGCCGCCGTTCCGCCGCACCGGGACCGCGTCGTTCGCCGGCATCGCGCTGGGCATCGTGTCGCTCGCCGCGGTCGGGGTGTACGGGATGATCGTGCCGGGCGGGAACACGTCCTGGCGCAAGGAATCCGCGGTGATCGTGGAAAAGGAGACCGGGACGAGGTACGTCTACCTCGACGACCGGCTGCACCCGGTCGCCAACTACGCCTCCGCGCTGCTGCTGCTCGGCGATCACCGTGCCACGGAACAGGTTTCCCGCGAGTCGCTGGCCGGAGTGCCGCGCGGGCCCCGGATCGGCATCCCGGACGCGCCGGACGCGCTGCCCGCCGCCGGCCGGCTGCTCACCGGCTCGTGGTCGCTGTGCTCGGCGCCCGCCAGCGACGTGGCGGGCAGCCGGATCGAGGAGTCGGTGCTGCTGGCCGGGGCCGACCCGGCGGGCGGGGCCGGGCTGGGCGATCAGGCGCTGCTGGTGGAACTGGTGACGAACGGGGACCGGTATCTGGTCTGGCGGGGTCACCGGCACCGGATCGAGGACTACGGCGCGGTCGGCACCGGGCTCGCGCTGACCGCCGAACCGTGGGCGCGGGTGGGCAGGCCGTGGCTCGACGTCCTGCCGGAGGGCGCCCCGATCGGGCCGCTCGCGGTGGCGCAGCCGGGGGAGCCGTCGACGGCGGTGCCCGGCCGCACCGACATCCGTGCCGGGATGCTGCTGGTGGTGCAGCCCTCGGGCGGCGGGCGGCAGTACTACCTCGCCGAGCGCGACGCGCTGCGCCCGATTTCCGCGCTGCAGTACGACATCCAGCGCGCGGCGGCGCAGACGTCGGCGGCCTATCCCGGCGGTGAGCCGATGGCCGTTTCCCTGCCGCCGTCGCTGGCGACCGGTTCACGGCGGCTCGACCCGGCCGAGGCCGTGGCGGGCGCGGCTCCGGCCACCCGGCCGTCGATCGCGCGGCCGCGGGACCGCGAGTCCACCGTGTGCGCCACCTTCGCGCCGGGCGGGACCGCGCCGCGGCTGACCGTCGATCCGGCGCTGCCGCCCGCGGATCCCATGGCGGCCACCGCGCGCCGGTCCGCGGACGGCACCCCGCTCGCCGACCGTGTCCACGTGCCGCCGGGCAGCGCCGCGGTCGTCGAGGCCATGCCCTCGGCGCAGGCACCGAGCGGCACCCTGACCCTGGTGACCGACCTGGGTCGTCGTTATCCCCTGGCCTCGCCAGACGTGCTGAAGATGCTCGGCTACTCCGCGGATCACGCCGTCCGGCTGCCCGCCGGGCTGGTGGCGCGGCTGCCGGAGGGCCCTGGGCTCGATCCGAACGCCGCGAAGAACCAGACGCTGGGCGGCTGAGCCCCCTGCTGTCCGTCTACTGTGGATGATGGGGCTCCTCCGGCGTCCGGCTGTGTCCGTCCACTCAGGACATATCGCGCGGATAGCGGGCGGCCCACTCGGCGGCGTAGCGGCTGTCGGACAGCGGCGGGTGGGCGGAAAAGTGCCAGAACGCGTCGTCGGCGACGGTTTCGGTCAAGTCGCGTAGCTCCAGCTGGTGCAGCCAGTCCGCGGGCAGGCCTGGGATACCGTACCGGGCACCGAGCATCGCCCCGGCCAGCGCTCCGGTGATCGCGCTGCGGCCGGAGTGGCCGACCGCGGACACCAGCGTCCAGCGCGGGTCGAAGAACCGCCGGAACACCGCGATCATGGTCCGTCCCACCGCGTCCACGGCGTTCTGCCCCGTACCGGCCGCGTCCAGTTCCTCGTGGTCGGGACGGATCAGCTCGACCCTGGCGCGGAGGGCGCCCGCCCATGCCCCGGCCACCGGGCCGGACACCGTTCCGGCGTCCAGTTGCCGCTGAACGTGGATGTGCGGGGGATACGCCGGGTCGGCCCGCCGGAACAGCCGGGCGAACAGCTCCGCCAGCGCCGCTGCCGCGTCCGCCGTGGGTTCGTCGGCGCCGGCACCCGCCGCGAGCAGCCTGCCGGCTTCCGCGGCGGTCTTCTCGTCCGAATCCGGGGCGCCACCGCAGAGCGCGGCTGCCAGACCCGGCACGAGGAAGCTCACGTCGTCGGCGGGCCCGGCCGGAAGGGGCGCGCGATCGCGCAGTTCCGCGACTCGCGTCAACCAGCCGTCGTCGCCGCCGGTTTCCCGCCATCGGCGCAGGGCGCGGACTCCCACCGTCCGCAGGGCCGGGGTCACCGGGGCGGGCAGCGCCCGGAGCAGACCCTCGGTGTGGAACAGCAGTTGCTCGGTCAGCGGGCCGGGCCTGCCGACCCGGTCCAGCAGGCCGTCGCCGAACCGAGCCTGGATCTCCGGCGTGCTCAGCGTGTCCACCGCGAGGCCGAGGGATTCGCCCATGGCGAACCCGACGAAGGCCCCGGTGACGCGGTGCCACTGGAAGCCGGCTTCGTCGGCGTCGCGCCGGGAGAACTTGCCCGAACTCCCCGCGCGCGGCCGGACCCGGCCGAGCGCGTCGTACCCGGCCGCCAGGCCGTTCGCCGCCAGGTCTTCCGGCCATTGCCTGCCGGACAGGTCTTCCCCCGGCGAGTCGATCCCAGCGGGGCGCACGCCGTTGCGCCGTTCCCACGCCCGGCCGACGACGAAGCGTTCACACTCCACTTCGGACAGTTCGAAACCGGCGGCCCTGGCTTTCGCCATCGCCTCGCGCAGACCGGCGAGCGGCTCGTCAAGCCCGAACCGCTCCGCGACGAGCCTGCCCGTTTCGGCCACCCGCTCGGAGTGCTCGGGTGAGACCTCCACGATCGGCGCCGCCCGGCGGAACCGCGGCCACGCGGCCCGCGTGGCGGCCAGTTCGCCGGCGTCGAGCCGGTCCGACGGGAACGAACCGGGGTTGATCAGCAGGCCGGTGCCGGGAAAGTCGTCGATGACCGACAGCACTTCGGCGCGCGACCAGCGCGCGGTGCCCACCGGCAGGCGGCGCCGGGAGCTGTACACCCGCAGGATAGTCCGGCCTTCCTCCCACTGCTGCCGCAGTGGCTGCCCGGTATACGGATCGAGGGGGATGAGCACTTCCGCGCCCAGCAAGCCGGACAGGTACCGGGCACGCTCGTAGCGTCCGGTCGCGGCGTAGCTCAGCAGATACTCCAGCGGAGTGTCCATGGGCGGGTAGCCCAGCCGCTCCGGGCCCTGCTGGTACTCCGGATTGACCCGCACCTCGTCCGTCGGCTCGCCGCCGGTGTACTTCCGCCAGCCGAGCACGGCGCTTCGCGGGACACCGAGGTAGGCCACCCCGCTGCGCTCGAACTCCGGCTCGAGGATTTCCTGCCAGTCCGCCGCACCGGCCATGGCCACCGGCACGCTCGGCAGCCTGCCTTCCGGGCCGGGATCGGGCTTGCGCAGCGCGCCGTCCGCACGCACCACCAGTGCGGGCTGCGGCACCAGCGCGGCCAGCCGGTCTCCCGTGTCCAGTGACCGGACCGAATCGTAGGGGACGTACCAGCCTTCCGGCACGCGCACCACGTTTTCATGGTCGACCCGCACCGCGTGCTCGCCGGCGGTCAGGTCGGCGGGCGTGCCGGAACGCAACCAGTGCTCGACCTTCTCGACCGCTTCCCGCGCTTCCATCGCTTCTCCTTCGCGCGTCACGGGATTTCCGCCGTTCCGCCCGCGTCGGCCTCCGGCGTCGTCTGGGTGTTCTTGGTGACCACGATGGCGACTTTCACGTAGTCGCCGTCCAAGATGACGTTCTGGCCTTCCCGCCATTCCCGGAGCGAGACCTTGGTGCCGTAGAACCGCGGCTTGACGTCCGTGTAGAACTCGACGCCGCGGTCGCCGTCCGGCAGCGGGCCGTTCCACGCCTGGACAACGGCGCTGTTGCCGAACCGGGCGGCTTTCCCCCAGAGCTCGCTCGATTCCACCATCATCTTCGCCACTTCCGGTGACTGGCTTGAGCTTTCCGCCCGGTGGTACGGGCCGTACCTGGCCGGTTTCGCCGCGTTCGAACTGTGGTCCGGCGGCGGGTCCTCCGGCGGTGGGCCGGCCGTCGGCGGGTCGGAGGGAGGCGGGCCGGACGGCGGCGGGCCGGCCGTCGGCGGGCCGGACGGATCCGGACGGGAGGGATGCGGTGCCTGGCGCATCGGCGGCCGGGGCCGGTTGCGCGGACCGGCCGGAGTGATCCGCACATCGTCCACAAAGGACGGCAGGGACGGCTCGGCCGGTCGTACGTCCGCCCGCGGCTCCCCGTCGTGGCGGGCCGGTGGGGCATCCGGTACGAAGAGCTTCCCCGGCGCGGGCTGATACTCGGGCGGTGCGTCCGGCCACGGCAGGAACGGGTCGGTGTAGGGCAGCAGGGCGAGCCGGTCCGGGTACTCCGGCAGGTGCAGCAGCCGGCCGAGCTGCCGGTCGAAGAACGCGACGCCGTACGGGCCATGGGCCACGTAGCCGAGCCGGTGTTCCTCCACCCCCCGTTCGTCGGAGGTGACGACCAGCATCAGGGCGCGCGCGCCGATCGGCCGGTCGGCCATCGCGACGATCACGCTGTCGTAGGAATCGAGGTGGTGGAACCAGAATCCGCCGAACCAGTGGGCGAGGTAGCCCTGATCGACCCAGCCGTCGTCGCGCCAGGCGGTGCCGTAGAAGTGCGGGTTCGGCTGAGCGTAGTCCGGGTGGTTTTCCCGGAGGAACCTCGCCTCTTCGGCCCTGGACGCGGTACCGGCGTCGATCGCGGGCAGCGCGTGCATCCGGTTCGCCTTCGCCAGCGGCGACCGTCCCCAGAGCTGGAACAGCGGATGCCGCTCGAAATACCGCGTCGTGTCCGGCCGCGCGGCCGGAAGCGGGGGCAGTCCCTTCGACTTGAACAGCGGTGACTGCCGCACCAGTTCGTACAGTTCGCGTCCCCGTTGGCCGTGGTAGGCCGCCGTCCGCTCGGCGTCCGGCAGCTTCGCCAGCCCGTCGGGCGGCAGTTCGACGTCCTTCATCGACCGCAGTGCCGCCAGGTCGACCGGGAGCAGGTAGATCGCCTTGGGGTGATCGGGGAGTTTCGTCGCGTAGCCGGTCAGCGGATCCACGAAGATCGGCACCCCGGTCTTCTCGCTCACCACCACCGCGCTCACGTGCCGGACCTTTTCGCCGTGGCGCCCCCGCGACACGACGGCCAGTGCCGCCGCCATCCCCTTGCGGCCGGTCATCGCGGCGATGACGTTGTCGTACCTGGTGCCGTGGGCCTGCCAGGTGCCACCCACCTCCTGCCAGAGCGCGGCCAGGGTGGCCCGCTCGGGCTTGGCCGCGACAGCCCCGGTGTCCCAGCCCGCCAGCGCGTGCAGGAAGGCACTCGTGGCGGGCACGCAGTTGGTCCGGTACGGCTCGCGGCCCGGCAGCCAATCGCTGTGTTTCGGGTTGATCTTCGGCAGCTGGGGGACTTCGTCGCGCAGGAGCGACTCGAGCACCGCGGGCGGTGCCGTGTCGGCGGTGGCCGCCACCAGGGTGTACTTGCCGGTCTTCTCCCCGGCCCAGACGGCGAGCGCCGCGCTCCTCCTGGCGTCCGCCAGCAGGTCCGTTGCCCGCTCGCGCAGCCGTTTCGCCCAGTCCTCGGGGAGCCGGTCCGCGAGATACCGGGAACCCAGTACCGTCCGCGGTGGCTTCAGCTCTTCGGCGAACTTGTCCATCAGCAGCTGACCGGGCGTCCGGTAGACCGGTTCGGGGAGTTCGGGGGCGGGGTCGTCGACGCGGGTGAACCGCACCGGATCACTGGCTTTCTGGTACTCCGCGACGAGTTCGTTGAGTTCGCGAACGGCTTCCACCGCGAGGCGCGCGGCGCGAGCGCGTTCCTCCTCGAACGGGTGCAGCAGCCTCGCGATCTGCCCGGGGAGCGCGGTGCCCGGGGGTAGCCGCCGCAGCAGGGTGTGCACCTGCCGGGCGAGGTGGCCGTCGCCCCCGGTTTCGTACCAGTGCAGCAGCATCTTCAGGTGCGCGGCGAGCCGGTCGTCGCCGGACCGGATGTTCGTCAGCTCGGCCACCCGGTCGACGAGCTGGCGGTCCCGGTCGTAACCGTGCCGCCACAACAGGTCCACCAGCTGCCTGCCGAGGTCGCCCCGCCCGGTGCTTTCGTACTGCCGCGCCAGCGTTTTCAGGTCCCTGACCAGCGCGACGTCCACGGCCTCGTGCTCCCAGAGGACGTGCTGCACCTGCATGGTGAAGTCGCCTTCCCCGGTACGCAGGTAGTCCCGCAGCGCCGCGGCCAGCCGATCGGCCAGGAGACTGTCGCCGGTGCCCTCGTACTTGCCCAGCTGGCTTTCCACCCGCGCGGCGAGCCGGGGCAGTTCGTCCCGCAGCAACGCCTGCCTGCGTTCCAGGGTGGGGCGGAAACCCCAGAGGCGGAGTTCGTTCTCGATGGCCTGCGCCAGCGAGGCCAGCCTGGCCCGGACCTCCCGCGCCCACTCCCCGGACCGCAGGCTTTCGTCGGTGAAGGAGATGGGCTCGAACTCGGCCAGCGGCGTCACCGCGGGTAGCGTCGGCTGCTCGTGCGAGGTGACGAAGTGCGAAACCCGTTCCACCAGAGCACCGGGCAGGGCCTCGCCGTACTTCTCCGCGTAGCCCCTGAGCCCGGATTCGAGCACCTGCTGGAGCACGTGGCGGTTTTCCACGGCGGCCTGGTCGCCCTGTTTCTCCACGGGGGAGCCCGCCCGGTCGTCGACGAGGATTTCCCTGATCCGGTGGAACGGCCTGCCCGCCACCGCGAGCAGCCCGGCCACGGCGGCCGCGCTCGCGCCGAGCAGATACGATCCCGGCATGCCGAGCAGTGCGCTCGGAATGACCGTGACCGCGCCCGCGGCCGCCGATTTGGTGGCGATGAATCCCGCGTAGGCCCACCGGGACGCCGAAGCCTTCCGGGAAACCGGGTCCGGCAGCCGGGGCGCGTGCGACCGGATGGTGCCGAACAGCCGGTCCAGTTCCGGGGGCAGGGACGTGACCGGCGGCAGCCAGGCGTTCTCCGCCGGGTTCGCTTTCTCGGAATCGGCCACGATCCGCAGGGCCTGCACGATGATGTCCCGCAGCAGCTGGTCCCGGTCCTGTGTCTTCATCGGGAGCTGTGTTTCGCGTTCGGCCCGCATCCGCATGGCCAGCCGGGTGAGCTTGTTGTTCACCTCGCGCACCGCCAGCCGGTTCTCCGCCCACGCGGCGACACTGCCCGCGACGGCCAGCCGCACCAGGTCGAAGGCCACCACGGTCGCGTGCGCGTTGAGGTGCTCCAGGATGGGCCCGATCGGCTTGAGACTCGGCGACGGCCGCGCGAGCTTGTTCGGATCGGGCACGTAGGGGATGAAGCCCGACGAGGCACTCAGCGTCCCCAGCACCGGCTCGCGTACGTCGTAGGCCACGCCGGGGCGCTCGGCGGGTGCCGGTGTCAGCCTGGCCAGTACGTCCGCCGGCAGTGGCGTGTCCGCGAGATGACCGTCGATCACGGCGAAGGCCTGCTCGATCTGCCGGTACAGATCGTTGATCTCCTCGATGTCGTAACTGTTCAGCGTGCGCCGGAGGTCGTCCTGCTGGGCCAGCTCGGCACCCTTGCGCGAGCGGCGGCTGATCCCCTCGGCCAGCGGCTGCAGAACGGTCGTGGCGAGCGCCGCGAACAGCAGGCCCAGCACGGAGGAGGCGGCGATGCCCAGCGGCCAGCCCGCGGCCAGGCCGGCTGCCAGGCCCGCCACCCGGGGCGTCCCGAAGCGGAGATACCGCCGGGTCAGGCTCGGGGCGATGTCGGGGGCTTCGCCCTGGAGCTGCGCGGCGGAGGGCACTTCGGCGTTGTGCTTCGGCGCCCGGCCGAGGTGGTCGTGCCGCCAGCTGTTGACCGAATCCGCCAGCGCGCGGCCGTGGTCGACCGCGGCGCGGATCTCGTCCCATTTCTTCTTCTTGGCCGCCTGTTTGTCGCTGGCGATGTCGTATTTCCGGGCCATCGCCGCACCCGTCAGAGTGGCCACCAAGCCGTACACGAGGTAGCCGATGCCGTTGCCCGCGTGGTGCTGCGCGGCGCCGGCGATGGTGAAGGTGACCCCCATCGCCAGCATCGCCGGATACTCGTTGAAGAGCGCGGTCCCGACGTGGAACCAGGTGGGCAGGTAGTCGGCGTGGGACCTGGTCCTGGCGAACTCGTCCACCACCGCGCGGGCGTGCGGGCCGAGCGAGCCCGCCCGGTAGGAATAGCCCGGCAGCTGCTTTTCCAGCCCGGCCCGTTCGAGCAGCTCACGCAGCTGGGAGACCAGCTGCCGCCTGCGCCACGGCCGCCACGCCGGCGTGGTGACGACGCGATCGCCGAGCACCTCGATCCTGGCCTCGAAGGCGCGGTCGGCGGGCCCCGAGGGCAGCGCGTCCAGATCGGTGTCCTGGTGCAGGGTGTGGGCGTGCGGGTCGGCGGTCGCCGTGGTGAAATACCTTGCCCCGTAAGCGATCGCGGCGCTGACGACCTCCTCGACGTCCCGTAGCCGCGTCCGGGCGGGGAGGTACCCGGACAGCAGTTGCCTGCCGGGGTGCACCGAAACACCGGTCGTTTCGAGCGTGCGGCCGGGCAGCACGTGGAAGACCACGGTGAAGATCTTCCGCTCACCGACGAAGGCGTCGTAGCGCAGGTCCGGTCCGCTGGGGACCAGCCGCACCCCGGCCCGCGATCCGGCCTTGCCGAGGTGCTCGCGCACGGCCGCCCCGACCGCGGCGGCGCGGCCGAAGGGCCGGGCGGGGGCGTCCACCGGAACGCGGTAGCCGATTTCCACGGCCGGGTCCTCGACCGGCCGGTGGACGGATCGGTATCCCTTGACCGCCTTGGCCGGCCGGTACCGGTTGGCGATGATGAGCGCGCTGTCGGCCGCTGTCGCCGCGTCGCGTGCTTCGGGCGGTGCGTTCATCCGGATTCTGGTGCCGTACCCGGCGAGCGCGCGCAGCCGGACGTTGCCGTACGGGTCGTCCTCGGCGAGTCCGAGGTCCGACAGCAACCGTCCCAGCTGCGCCCGCAGCCGCCGCCGGTCGCGCCACCGTGCCTGGTCGATTTCCTTGCCCAGCGCGACGATCTGGGCGATGTGGCCCAGGTCGGTCGGCGTGAGCACCGGTGCCTGACCGGGAAACAGGTCATGGCCGAGGTGCTGTTCGTGGAGGGAGGCCAAGCCGCCACGGGCTCGTTCGGCCACCATCGCGGCGCCCGCCGCCATCGCGTGTGCCATCGGCAGGACCGCCTGGTCCGGCGTGAGCCAGTCGGGCAGGCGCAGGACGACCCGGGGCAGTGGCAGGCTCGACGTGGCTTCCAGATAGACCTGGAAGGTGATCGGTTTCGCCGTGGAGTGGCCGAGGTTCGGCACGTGGATGGTCTGGAAGACGAACGGCACCCCGGCCCCCTCGAGCACCACCGCGTCCGCCGAGGGCAGGGGGAATGGGACGTTCTCGACTACGCCCACGTCCGCCGCGGTCGCCGCGGGCAGCAGCCGCGAGCGGGAAACCTCTTCGGCCGTCCGCTTCTGCCGGGCGCCCCGGACCGTGCTGAGCGGACCGTGGATTTCGATGGTGCCGGTGAGCGGGCGAGACGCTTTCGCGAGTGAGCGCGGCCGTGGCCAGGTGGGGCCTTCGGATCCCCGGCCCGGCGGGGTTCCGGTCGGTGGTGGGGGAGCGGCGGGCTGCGGGGCGGCGGGTGCCGGGCTCGCGACGGGCTGAGCCGTGGCGGGCTGGGGTGTGGAGGGCTGGGGCGTGGCGGGCTGCGCCTCGGAGGCCGGAACCGGCCCGGGTTCCGGCGTTTCGGCCTGTTCGGGCCGCTTCGGTGATTCCGTGGCCTGCTCGGCAGGGCCCTGGTGCTCGCCCGTCGTCTGCGGCACCGCCGGTCCGGTCTCACCGGCGATCACGGCGTGGACAGTGCTGAAATTCGTGGGGGCGACGGGGTTTTCGCCAAGCTGCGCCGCGGCGGGCACCTGCGGCCAGATCTCGGGCGTCAGCCGTGCGATCGGCGAATCGGGCTGTTCGCCCGGCTGCGATGTCAGGACGGTGTGCCGCGGCGATGGGGGCGGCTTCGCATCCGGTGCGGCAGGGAGGTCGCCGGTGGGCTGGGCAGGGCCGGGCGGGGCGTTGGGCTGGTGGGTGGGCAGCATCTGGAGCGCGACCCGGCCCGCGAGGGCGTGGGTCCGCAGTTGCGGAAGGGAGCCGGTGAGCCCCTTGCCAGCGTGGGAAAGTTCCTGTTCGGCGTTGGTGAGCGCCTGACGGTTCTCCGGGGTGGGGTTCGCGCTGTGTTCGGCGGCGGCGTTCTCGTGTTCGGCGTGGGCCTTCTCGTACCTGACGATCGCGTGCTCGACCTGCGCGTCGGGCGCCAGTCTGAACACTTCGTCGTCCAGGGACGGGTAATAGACCACGTCGCCCGGTTCCCCGTTGCGGGCCGTGCGGTTCTCCGCCTGGATGTCGATGTCCGCGAAGGGGGACCGGGCACTGACCCGGACCCGCAGGCCGCCCTGCGCCTGCATCTCCGGCGCGACCTTGATGTCGACACCGCGGGCGCCCTGCATGTTGACCACCAGCACCTTGCCCTTCCCGCCGGCCTCGTCGAGGATCTTCTTGAACTCCTCCGGCCGGTGGGTGCCCCATTTCGTGAACTGTTTCGCGTCGACCGCGACGTGCTCGACGCCGTCCTTGGTGAGCAGGTCCGAAAGTTTGCCGACCAGGTCGTTGCGGTGCATCAGGACAAGCTGGGGACGCTCTTCGTTCGTTTGGAAATCTTTGATTTCCTGCGCCATGGTCTTCAGTTTTTCGGCCGAATTCGGGGTGAAGACGTCGTCGAGCTGCTGCAGCCGCGAATTGTAGTAAACGGGGGTGTCGGCGACCTCGCCGGGGAGGCCCTGGGAGCTGAAATGCTCCCCGTGGCCATTGGCCGTTCCCGAGGCGCCGGTCACGCTTTCGATCAGCTTGCCCTTGCCGTAGGTCTCTCCGGCGGTGATCTCGTTGTGGCCGATCGGGTCGTCGCGGACCGGCAGGCCTTCCCTGGCCTCGACCGCCTGGGCCAGCCCGCCGTTCCACCGGCTCTCCGTCGCGGTCTTCGGGTCGTAGAGGACCTCGTGGGTGACCGGGTCGATGATCTTGACCGACGGGCCGTCGGGCCCGGACGCGCCGGGGCCCTTGGGGTGCACCCCGTCGTCGACGATGTAGTGGACGTCCTTTTCGAACATCCATTTGGCGTTGGCCGCCATGTTCAGCCGCTGGGCCAGCTTGACCGGCGGCGCCTCGCCCAGCAGTTCCACCACCTTGATCCCGCCTGCCTTGTTCAGGGCGAGAAGCTGCCCCTCGCGGCCCCCGGCGGGGCTGAAATGTTCCCGGGTCAGGTTGGTGTCGAGGAATTCCTGGGCCCAGTGGACTTCCTGGGCGATTTCCGGCGGGGCGAGCTGGTCCGCGCCCTCGCTGAGGACGTACTTGGTGTCGGAGTAGACGAACGCTTCGTCGATTTCGTCGACGACGGCGTGGATTTTGTTGGAACCGTCCGCGACCTGGCCAGGGACCTGTTTCTGCTTGAGCACCGTGAACTCGAGATCCTGCTGGGTGCCGATGTAGATCGTCGGCCTGCCGGGTTCGGGCACCGGCATCGGCTCGTCCGGGGTGATCCGGTGGACGTCGATGTCCAGTTTGCCCAGCACCTTGCGGTACCGTTCCAGTTCCCGGTCGGCCAGATGGCCGCGGGTCTGGATCACGTTCACCGCGTCGACGCCGTTCCGCATCGCCTCACGCACGGCGTGCACCAGGTACACATAGGACTTGCCCTCGCCCGCGGCCATGTTCACGATCTTGCCGTTGCCGAGCGCGTCCGCCGCCGACAACTGCGTCCAGCGCAGGAAGATCCCCTCCCGCCGCCGGATCGCCTCGAAAATCGCGGCGGCCACATCGTCGGCACTACCGCGCAGCAGGCTCTTCAGCTCGTGCCAGCGCAGGTTGTTCAGGCGTTCGCGCTTGGGCAGGTCTTCGCTGTAGCGCTTGCCGAGATCGTCCAGGAGCCGGGCGGTCTCGTGCGAGTAGTTCGCGTTCGCCAGCCACGCCTCGTGCATCGCCGGGTCCAGCGGCTTTTCCGTCCTGGCCCAGCCGCCGTCGTGGGTGGGAAAGAACGTCGCCGGCTTGGCGAGTGGCTTGCCGTCTTCGCCGGTCGTCTGGCGGTATGCGACCGTTTCGCGCGTTGCCCTGTCCCGCACTATCTCGCTTCCGGCGGGCAGTGTGTGGCTCGTCCCGTCCGCCAGGGTCAGCGGCTCCGGTGTGGTGATCTTCTCGACGACCAGCCCGCGCTCGCCCTGCCGTCCGCGCGGCTCGGCACTGGCGGGGTCACGCCCTGCGCCGGTGTGTTCGGACGGTTTCGGTGGCTCCGGGGCGGAGCCGCGCTTGTCGTCGCTGCCGGATTCGCGCTCTCCCGGCCGGGCCTCGGCCCGCTCGGCCACCGCCGGGCCGGGGGTGGCCTTCGGATTCTCGCCCGGCTGGAGTGCCGCCTGCTGCGAGCCGCCGTTCCGGCCGCGCGTTTCCGCCTGGCCCTCGGCTGTCTGCTTGGCCGCCGCCGGTGCGGATTTTTCCGGTGGGGTGGCGGTTTCCGTGCTCTTGGCGGGTTGCTCGCCACCCTTGCCGGGTTGCTCTCCCTGCTTCGGCTTCGGGGACGCCTGCTCCGGACTCTCCGTGGTCCGGCTCGCCGCCTGCTGGGTCTTGGACGTCTCCGCGGCCGATGCCTGCTGTGCTGGAGTGTCTCCGCTCGCTGCCTGCCGTACCGAGGGCTCGACGCTCGCGGACTTCGCCGGGACGGTGGACGAGTTCGTCCCGTGCGAGACGGTCGAGGATCCATTGTGGACATTTTCGACCATCGTCGCCGCGGGCACCTGCGCCGTTGTCCGCGGCACTGCGTTCGAGACGGTTTCCCCGGTCGGCGGCCCGGCGTTCGCGGTGGTCTCGTGACCGGGCGGCGTGGCGGTTTGCCGGTTCTCGGCCACGGTGGTTTCCTGCGTCGTCCCCGGGTGATCGGCGCCCTGCGCGCCCGCGCGGGTGACTGGGCCGTCGCCGTGCTGGGCGGTTTCCCGGGTGGAATGCTGTGATTCCGCGCCGGCCTGGGCGTTCTCGGCGGTTCCGGCGCTGTGGCGTTCCGATGTCCCGGAGGGCGGGGGATCTCCTCCGGTCGAGCGGCTCGCGCCGGGGCCCGGCGGGTCGCCGTCGCCCCCGCCGGAGGGTTTGATCAAGTCCTGCAGGGAGTTCGCCCTGTTGCCGGTGACGTGCTCGTAGGTGTTGCGCCCGCCGTGGATGGCCAGCGCCGCGCTGCCGCCGATGGCCGCGCCGCCGATCGCGCCGTCGATCGCGTCCTGGCCGAAGACCGCGGCGGTCGCCGCGCCGGCGCCCGCACCCGTCGCGGCCACCCCGGCGATGTTGCCGATCTGGCCCGCCACGGTGCCGGAGATCCCCGGAGTCTTGCCTGCCAACCAGGTCACGCCCTTGCTGATCGGTTTTCCGGCCCCGGTGAAGACCCCGTGCGCGATGGCACCCGCGACGGCACCGGCGCCCGCGGCGTGCCCGACGTTGTCCCAGTTGATGGGCCCGTAGCCGCGAAGGTTGCTCAGTTCCTGGCCCGCGAGGTTGCCCAGCCCGCCGGCGAGCGCGCCGAAACCCGCGTTCATCCCGGCCTGCAACCCGAACCTGAGCCCGGCGCCCATCGCCTCGACGGCCTCCGCGAACTGCGCCATCCTCGCCGCGATCATGGCGCCGAACCGGGCCGCGAAGAAGGCCTCGCCCGCTGGTCCGGCCAAGGCGAAGGACAGGGCGAACAGCGCGACGTTGATGGCGAGATCCGCGATGATCTCGCCCTTCATGTCGGAGATCTGCTTGGCGTATCCCTTGCACAACTCGGCGAGCTGGGTGCACTGGCCGGCCAGCGCCTGGATGCCGCTCTTGCCGTCGGATCCTGCGAAGAGGGAGCGAAGGGAGTCGTAGGCCGCGACTCCGGCGAGATCCTGCCATGCCTCGTGAAGATCCTTGAGCTGTGCCTGGCCGTCGGTCGCCAGCTTCGTCAACGCGGTCGCCAGGGATTCCCAGGCCTCGCCCAGTTTCTGCGCGTCCCCCTCGCTGTCGCGTGGCCAGACCGCGTCCACTCCCCAGATCTTCTTGACCCGGATGAAGAGTTCGTCGCTCGGTTCCTGGATGTCACTCGGGTCGGCCATGACCTGGTCCTAGTTCCCGGGCTGCTGCGTCCGCAGGCCGGCGGCGTTCTTCGCGTCCGCTGTCCGGTACTCGGTGACCTGCCCGAGGCCGTTCTGCGCGTAACGGTCGAGCACTCGCGGGGTCTGGTTGGCGTAACGAAAGGTCTCGACCGCGGGTTTGCGGTAGTTGTCCATGAACATCTCGCCCGGTTTCCCGTTCCCCAGTGTCATTTCCCGCTCCAGGACCTCGCGAATGGCGGGCAGCGTGGTGCTGAAGGTCTGGCGAATCATGTCCAGCGCCCGGAAGACCCGCTCGGTCGCGTCCGGATACATGTCGATGAGGCCGTCGGCGTTGGTGACGGTGATTCCGCGCTCGTCCGGCGGCGCCATCAGCGTTCCCTCCCCGCGACCTGCCGGTCGAGTTCGTGCAACAGCGGATCGGCCCGCAGGTCGGTCGTTTCCGGCCGGGCGTCCGGCGGCAGGAAGCCGGAGAGGATGTCGAAGGTCTCCTGCCGGGCGAGTCGCGCCGCCTGGTGGACGACGGCGGTGATGTCGGTCGCGAGCTGGTTCGAGTCCGGGGTCCGGTAGATCCGGGAATCCAGCCGCAGCTCGACGAGTTCCCCGGAACCGCCGACGATCGCGGTGATCGTCCCGTCCTCGGAAGTGGCCTCGGTACGGATCTCGGTCACGCGGGCCTGCACGGCCCGGACGTCTTCGGCCATCCGCTGGTACTCGCCGTACATGCTCAGGTGGAGCGGTGTGTCCATGTCGGCCCCCTTTCTCGTGCGGGGACCAGTCTGGCGCGAAGATCGGTCCCGGTCCGCCGGATGACCTGTTGCTGCCACGCCGCGGTCACCGGGACGGGACTGCCGCAGTATCGCGAGGGTGAACCGACACCGTCCGGCCTCGATCCTCACCGTCGTCGCGATGGCGACGCTCCAGTTCGCCCTCGGCGGGGGCACGGCACAGGCGGCACCCGCGGCGGGAGCCTGCACCGACGCCCAGCCGGCGCATCCCGGGATCGCGGCCCAGCCCTGGGCACAGCAGATGCTCGCGCCCGAGGCGGCCTGGCCGCACAGTCGCGGGGGAGGGGTGCCGGTGGCCGTGGTCGATTCCGGAGTGGACGCCGGCCATCCGCAGTTGCGGCAGCCCGGCAAGGTGCTCCCCGGCCGGGATTTCGTGGCGGCGCGGAATCTGCCGGGAAACTTCGACTGCGACTCCCACGGCACCGCCGTGGCGAGCATCATCGCGGGCGGTGCCCTGCCGGGCGTCGGTTTCCACGGTGTGGCCCCGGACGCGGTGATCCTGCCGGTGCGGGTCAGCGACCGGGAGATCGGGGACCGGGGCGAGTCCCTGCGGATCAGTCCCCAGTCGATCGGCGACGGCATCCGCTACGCGGTCGACCAGGGCGCGCGGGTACTCAACCTTTCCCTGTCCGGCACCGCGGACTTCCCCGCCATCCGGGACGCCGTGGCCTACGCGGTGGCTCGCGACGTCGTCGTGGTGGCGGCGGCGGGCAATGCGCAGCAGGGCACGGCGACGGAACTGCCCTCGTATCCCGCCGCCTATCCCGGCGTGCTCGGCGTGGGCGCGGTGGACATCAACGGGGCACGGATGTCCACCTCCCAGATCGGGCCCTACGTCGGCCTCGTCGCGCCGGGCGCGAAGGTGCTGGCCGCGACGCGAGTGGACGGTCACGCCTACGTGGACGGCACCAGTTTCGCGACGCCCTTCGTCGCGGGGACGGCGGCGCTGGTGCGAGCCGCCTGGCCGCGGTTGTCCGCCGCGGAGGTCGTTCGGCGGCTGAAGGCCACCGCGAGCCCGGCCCGGGGCGGCCAGGCGAGTGCTGCCTACGGGGCGGGCCTGGTGAACCCGTACCGCGCGGTCACCGACGGGACGGACTTCGCCCCGGCGGCGGGTCTTCCGGCCTACCACTCGGCGCCGGTGGATCACGCCGCGCTGGCGCGCGCCGCGCGGGAGCGCGACACGACGTCCGCCGCGTTGTGGCTGGCGGCCGGGGTGATCGGGGCGATGGTGCTGGTGGCCGTCGCCGTCGCCGTCGTGCGCCGTGGCCGCCGGCGAGACTGGCGGCCCGCGCTGGCGCCGGCTGTGCCCGCCGAACCCGCCGGAACCGAGGCGCCCGAACAGGTTTCGCTGTTCCCGTAGTCCTCACTAGACTAGTCCTGAATGGACGAAGAAAGAAAAGCGGGGCCCCCCCGCCGGGGGGGGGGGGGGGGGGCGGGCAGGCTGTGGAGTTTAAAAATAATAAGCGGCCGCCCCCCCAGGAGAGGTATATAAAGGGGGGGGGC
>NZ_JBHYIQ010000001.1:185693-237642 GCF_042739895.1 Amycolatopsis sp. NPDC059021 | reverse complement strand
CCGGCCGCCCCAGCCCCCCCCCACCTCAGCCCATCACTGCTTGCTTGCTTCAAGTGCTGGGAGGTGTTCTTCCGAACGGAGCGTTCGCGACACATCGCCGGGCCCGCCGGAATGCCGTAAAGGCCTCCTTACCGGCGCTGAGCGCTGTGAAGGAGGCCTTCACGGCCTGGCGAACCACCCACCAGGCCCCGACTGAGACTGTGATGGGGGTCACAACTGCTGAACGACTACGGATGTCGAGAACGTGGGGCCCGGTCCGTCACAGGGGCACGAGCGGCCACGAGGGCCGCACGGAACCGGGAGGCAATCATGACGATCAAGCGGATGGATCACGTCGGCATCGTGGTCGAGGATCTCGCGGCCGCCATCGCGTTCTTTGTCGAACTGGGCCTGGAACTGAAGGGCCAGACGACCGTCGAGGGCGCATGGGCGGACCAGCTCATCGGACTGGACGACGTCCACACGGACATCGCCTTCCTGCGGACCCCGGACGGGCACAGCCAGGTCGAGCTGTCGACGTTCCACACGCCCGTGTCCAGCACCCCCGCGCCGAGGGCGCCGGTGAACGTCCCGGGCATCCCTCGCGTCACGTTCGTCGTCGAGGGCCTCGACGACCTCCTCGACCGTCTGCGCGGGCACGGCGCCGAACTCGTCGGCGAGGTGGCGCGGTACGAGGACTACTGCCGGTACGCCTACACCCGGGGCCCCGCCGGGGTCATCATCGGGCTGGTCGAAGAACTCGGCTGAAGCACCACGGTTCACTCCCGTCGTCCACGGAATCACCAAACCTCCACACCGGAAAGGACCGCCGCCATGGCCGTCGCCGCCGACCTCGACCGCGCCACCGACTCGCAATGGGACTGGGTCGCCGAGCAAACCCGTACGTATCTGGCCTCGGGCGGAACCGAGGGACATGAGTCGAACGGCTTGTACACCCTTCTGCTCGCCACGACCGGCCGCAAGACCGGCATTCCGCGTCGCGCCTGCCTGATCTACGGCACCTCGGGGGACGATTTCGTCGTCGTCGCCTCCAAGGCCGGCGAGGACGACGATCCAGACTGGTTCAAGAACCTCCAGGCCGAGCCGAGTGTCGGGGTCCAGGTCGGCACCCGCCGCTTCACCGCCCGCGCCCGTGTCGCCTCCCCCGCCGAACGCGAACGCCTCTGGCCCCAGATGGCGCGCATCTTCCCGCTGTACGACGAGTACGCCCAGAAGACCGACCGCGTGATCCCGATCGTCCTGCTCACCCCAGTGGACTGACGCCCGGTCAGGATCCGGCCACTACGCCCCATGACCACCCTCGATGCGATATGGTCGAACATATGTTCGCTACCGATGCCGCCGCGTTCACCGATCTCGATTCCTTTGTGGACATTCCACGCACCGAAGGACTCTGGCTGTCCCCGGACGGACGGCGGATCGTGGTCGGCGTCGCGACCCCCGATCGGGGCCGGAACCGCTACACGACGGCGTTGTGGGAGGTCGCGCCCGACGGCGCGCTCCCGGCCCGCCGCCTCACCAGGAGTGTCGAGGGCGAGTCCGGGGCAGCGTTCACACCCGCCGGTGACCTGCTGTTCGTTTCGGCGCGGCCACACCCGCTCGTCACCGGTGAGGGAGTCGGTTCGCTGTGGCTGCAGCCCGAGCGGGGCGGTGATGCCCGGCTGATCGCCGCGCCCGCCGGCGGTGTGCGCGGCGTCGTCGTCAGCGAGACGGGCACCGTCGTTTTCGGCTCGACGACACCGTCCTCGCCCGAGGCCGGGGCGGCACGCGCGGCCGCGAAGGTTTCGGCGATCCTGCACGAGGAATTCCCGGTCCGCTACTGGGATCACGACCTCGCGCCGGAACGGACGCGACTGTTCGCGGCCACGCTCAGCGGCGGGGAAGCCCCGCTCGACCTCGCCGATCTCACCGGTCACGTGGGCCGGGCGCTGGACGACGAAAGCACCTGGGACACCACCCCGGACGGGCGCGCCGTGGTCGCCGCCTGGACGGTGGCCGAACCCGGTGGCTCACAACGGCACACCCTCGTCGCGATCGACGTCGCGACCGGGGAACGCCGTGTCCTGCTGGACGACCCCGCTCACGAGTATCACGCGCCCCGCATCTCACCGGACGGCACCCAGGTCGCGGTCGAGGTCGAGCGCCGGTCCACTGTGGACGAACCCGAAGACCGGTTCCTCGGCGTCGTCCCGCTCGCCGGCGGCACGATGCGGCCTCTGGCCCAGGACTGGGACCGCTGGCCACGCTCCCCTGGCTGGACTCCGGACGGCGAGGCACTCGTCGTCACCGCCGACGACCAAGGCCGGGCACCGCTGTGGCGCGTCGACCTCGGTACCGGGGCGGTCAGCAGGCTGACAGCCGACCACGGCACGTACACCGACTTCCGGATTTCCCCGGACGGCTATTGGGTTTACGCGCTGCGCTCCGCCGTCGACAGCCCGCCCGCGCCTGTCCGGATCGCCCTCGACGGCACTTCGATCGAAACGCTGCCCGGCCCCGCGGAAGCACTCGGCGTCGACCTCCGCCTGCCCGGACGGCTGGAGGAGGTGACCACGACGGCCGACGACGGCACCCCGCTGCGCGGCTGGCTCGCCGTGCCCCGAAGCGCGTCCGCCGACGCCCCCGCACCACTGCTCCTCCAGATCCACGGCGGCCCGCACATGTCCGCCAAGAGCTGGCACTGGCGCTGGAATCCGTGGCTCGCGGTCGCTCGTGGCTACGCCGTCCTGCAGCCCGACTACGCGCTTTCCAGCGGATACGGCGCGGATTTCATCCGGCGTGGCTGGGAGCGTCGCGGCGACACGCCCTTCCGCGATCTCATGGCCGTCACCGATGCCGCGCAGCGGCGTCCCGAGATCGACGCGAACCGCGCCGCCGCGACAGGCGCGTCCTACGGGGGCTACCTGGCGAACTGGATCGCCGGGCACACCGACCGATTCGCCGCGATCGTCACCCACGCGTCCATCTGGGACTTCGACACGTCGGCGGCCACCTCCGACCTCGCGTATTTCAAGCGGCGGCAATGGGGCGGCGAACCGGCGAGGGACTCCCCGCACCGGTCCGCCGACGCCATCACCACCCCCATGCTCGTCGTCCACGGCGAGCGCGACTACCGTGTCCCGGTCGGCAACGCGCTGCACCTGTGGTGGGAGCTGTGCGCGCGGTCGAAGGCCGACGACGGGTCGGGCCCGCACAAGTTCCTCTACTTCCCCGACGAAGGCCATTTCATCCGGAAACCCTGCAACGTCAAGGTTTTCTACGCGACGATGTTCGCCTTCCTCGATCACCACGTGCGCGGCGTGCCGTGGCAGCGGCCCGAACTCCTCGGCTGATCCTCACGCGGAAACGGGTTCGAGTACGCCGAACCATCGCCGCATCGCCGTGTCGAGGGCGGCCAGTTCCGCGGCATCCGGGCTCGGGGAATCCGATGCCCGCGCCACGTAGCAGTCCGGCCGCAGCAGCAACGCCGTCGGTGCGTCCGCCGTGGCGCGTCCGGTGACGACGTCGACGCGGTCGGTCCGCTCTGACCACGCGGCGGCCACCGAGCCGTCCTCGGTCAGGTCCACCAGCAGCGGCCGCGCGGTCCGCGTCAGCTCAGCGAGCCGGACGATGTCCTCCCCGAGGCGTAGCTCCAGGTCCGGGGCGAACCGGCCGACGGCCGGCTGGGCGCCGGGCGCGCCCATGTCGTAGCGGACATCGGTGCCCGCGATCAGCTCGGCGACCCGCCGGACGGCGTCCCGGTCCGCCAGCAGTTCGGTGAACAGCTCGCGCAACGCGGTGACCTCGGTGCCCGGCGAGATCAAGGCCTGCTGGGCATCGGCGTGCGTGATCATCCGGCGGGCCGCCCGCCGCCGCTCGACTCGGCAGTTTTCCGCGCCACCTGTATTTGAAGGTCTGCGAAGGCCTCCTTCACGGCGCTCAACGCTGCGAAGGAGGCCTTCACGGATCACTAACCCATAGAGAAAACTTCAACGCGAAGTCGTATAGAGCGTTATACATCAGTCGCGAGTGTGCGCTCAGGTGAATGTCCATTGCGGACGGTCTACTGTGGAGCGGTCACCGTTGTGCTGCCCGCTCCGATGGCGGGCCCCCCCCCCGGGGGCGGCCCCCCCAAAAAACGGGACGTGCTCAGGCTCCGGTCAGGCCACGACGCTTCAGCAGCGGCTCGATCTCCGGATCGCGGCCGCGGAACGCGCGGAAGGCGGCCATCGGGTCGACGCTGCCGCCGCGGCCGAGCAGCTCACGCCGGAAGTGGTCGCCGTTCGCCCTGTTCAGGCCGCCGTTCTCGGTGAACCACTGCACGGTGTCGGCGTCCAGCACCTCGCTCCAGATGTAGGAGTAGTACCCGGCGCTGTAGCCGCCGCCGAAGACGTGGTTGAAGTACGTGGTGCGATACCGCGGCGGGACGCTCTCCAGCGCCACGCCCGCCTTCACCAGCGCGTCGGTCTCGAACCGCTGGACGTCCTCGACGTGATCGTCGACGCCGAGCCCGTGCCACGCCTGGTCGAGCAGCGACGCGGCCAGGTACTCGGTGGTCGCGAAGCCCTCGCCGTACTGCTGCGAGGCGAGCAGCTTCTCCACCTGCTCGGCGGGCAGGGCCTCGCCGGTTTCGTGGTGCTTGGCGTAGTTCGCCAGCACCTCCGGCCACAGCATCCACATTTCGTTGACCTGCGAGGGATATTCGACGAAGTCGCGCGGCACGTTCGTCCCGGAGAACGTCGGGTAGGTCACCGACGACAGCAGCGAATGCAGCGCGTGCCCGAACTCGTGGAACGCCGTCACGACCTCGTCGAAGGTGAGCAGCGTCGGCTCCCCCGCCGGCGGCTTGCCGACGTTCAGCACGTTGACCACCACCGTCTTGCGGTCCAGCAGCCGCGACTGGTCGACGAAGTTGTTCATCCACGCGCCACCGCGTTTGGAGTCGCGCGTGTAGTAGTCCATCAGGAACAGGCCGAGCGCGCTGCCGTCGGCGTCGAAGACCTCGAAGATCCGGACCTCGGGGTGGTACTTCGGCAGGTCGTCCCGCTCGGTGAAGCTCAGGCCGTACAGCTTGCCCGCGGCATGGAAGACGCCGTCGATCAGCACCCGGTTCAGCTCGAAGTACGGGCGCAGCGCCTCGGTGTCGACCTGGAACCGGCTCCGCCGCACCTTGGCCGCGTAGAACGCCCAGTCCCACGGCCGCAACGTCGCGCCCGGCTCGTCGGCCGCCAGCAGTTCCTGGAGTTCGGCGGCCTCGGTGCGCGCGTTGGCCACGGCCACCGGCGCCAGCCGTTCGAGCAGGCCCACCGCCGCCTCGGCCGTCTTCGCGGTCTCGTCGGCGATGATGTACGCCGCGTGGTTCGGATACCCCAGCAGCGCGGCCTTCTCCGCGCGCAGCCGGACCAGCTCGGCGACCAGTGCGTTGTTGTCGAACTCGTTGCCCCGGTTGCCCCGGGAGACCGACGCGGTGAAGATCCGCTCCCGCACCGCCCGGTTCTCCAGCGATTCCAGCGCGGCCTGCGCCGTCGGCAGGGTCAGGTTGAGGACGTACTTGCCGTCCTCGCCCCGCGCCGTCGCGGCCTCGGCAGCCGTCGCGATCGCGCCCTCGCCGAGCCCGGCCAGCTCCGCGACGTCGTCGATGACGACCGCGAGTTCGTTGGTGTCCTTGAGCAAATGCTGCTGGAACCGCGTCTGCAGCGTCGACAGCTGCTCGTTCAGCTCACGCAGCCGGGCCTGCTCGGCCGCCGGCAGCCCGGCACCCGCGCGGGTGAAGTCGGTGTGCCGTCGTTCGAGCAGCCGCAGCGACTCCGCGTCGAGCCCGAGGTCGTCGCGGCGCTCGTACAGCGCGTTGATCCGCGCGAACAGGCGCGGGTCGAGGTGGATCGCGTCGGCGTGCGCGGCGAGCTTCGGCGCCATCTCGGCCTGGATGGCCTGGATCTCGTCGGTGGCATTCGACCCGGCCAGGTTGTAGAACACGCTCGACACGCGGTTCAGCAGCTCCCCCGCGCGTTCGAGGGCGACGATCGTGTTCTCGAAGGTCGGTTCGTCCGGGTTGCCCGCGATCGCGGCGATCTCCGCGGTGTGCTCGGCCAGCCCCTCCTCGAACGCGGGGCGGTAGTGCTCGTCCGCGATGCGGTCGAACGGCGGCAGGGCGTAGGGCAGTTCGCTCGCGGTGGCGAACGGATTGTCCGGCGAAATCATCGGGTGTGCTCCTGGTCGAATCGGCGTTGCCGCCACCCTACGGGGTTTCCGGCAGGCTCCGGCACGGCTTTCCGTAGGGGATCGCGCGGCGCGTCACCGTCCGGTGGAGCCCCCGACGACGGCGTCGCTGGCCCCGGAGGCCCGCTTCGCCTTGCCCTTCTTGGCCTTCGGCGCGGGCGGCACGATGCCCGCCAGATCGCCGCCGTGCTCGTTGACGCGGAGCACGAACGGGCGTGTCTCGGTGTAGCTGATCGCCGAAACGGACGCCGGGTCCACGACGATCCGCTGGAACGCGTCGAGGTGCTGGCCGAGGGCGTCGGCGAGGATCGCCTTGATCACGTCCGCGTGACTGCACAGCAGCCAGACCGCGTGCTCGCCGTGCGCCGCGGTGATCCGCGCGTCGTGCGCCCGGACGGCGGCGACCGCGCGGGCCTGCATCGCGGCGAGCCCCTCCCCGCCGGGGAACACCGCCGCCGAGGCGTGCGCCTGCACGACCCGCCACAGCGGCTCCTTGTAGAGGGTCTTCAGCTCGCGGCCGGTCCACTCGCCGTAGTCCACTTCGGACAGACCGGGTTCGACGGTCCTGGTCAGGTCCCGCGCGGCGGCCAGCGGCGCCAGCGTCTGCTTGCAGCGCAGCATCGGCGAGGTCACCAGCTCGGCCAGCGGCACGCCGTCGAGCCGCTCGACCAGCTTGTCCGCCTGCGACCGTCCGGTCTCGTCGAGCCCGACCTTCGGCGTCCGCCCGGCCAGGATGCCCGAACCGTTCGCCGTCGACCGGCCGTGCCGCACCAATATCACCGTACCCACGAGCCCCACCCTACGTGCCGCTGAAAGGGACGTACGCCGTGAAGGCCTCCTTCACAGCACTGAGCGCTGTGAAGGAGGCCTTCACGGACCATCGATCAGGTGTGGGCGGGACCGGCGTTCGGGTCGAGGACGCCGGTGAAGATCAGCAGGAACAGGATGAGACCGAGCGCCACCCGGTACACCACGAACGGCACGAAGCTGCGCTTCTTGATGTAGGCCATCAGCCAGGCGATCACCAGGTACCCGGCGCCGAACGCGACCAGTGTCGCCAGGATCGTCGGCCCCCACTGCGCCGTCTCGCCGTTCTTGCCGATGTCGGTCAGCTTGTACAGCCCGGAGCCGAACACCGCGGGCACCGCGAGCAGGAACGAGTACTCGGCGGCGTCCGCGCGGGTGTAGCCCATCAGCAGCCCGGCGCTGGTCGTGCCGCCCGAGCGCGACACGCCGGGGATCAGCGCCAGCGCCTGCGCGAACCCGAAGCCGAGGCCGTGCGGCACGGTGAGGTGGTCGAGGTTCCGCCGCTGTTTCGCCACCCGGTCGGCAACCAGCAGGATGAGGCCGAACACGATCAGGGTCGTCGCGGTGATGCGCAGGTCGCGGAACGAGCGGTCGATGGCGTCCTGCAGCAGCAGGCCGAGCACCACGATCGGCAGCGAGCCGACGATGATCAGCCAGCCCAGCCGCGCGTCCGGGTCGTGCCGCCATTCCTTCTTGTACAGCGAGAAGAACCAGGCCATCAGGATCCGGCCGATCTTCTTCCCGAAGTACAGGATGACCGCGAGTTCCGTGCCGATCTGGGTGACCGCGGTGAACGCGGCGCCGGGGTCGTCCCAGCCCGCGAGCGCCGCGGTGATGCGCAGGTGCGCGCTGGAGGAGATCGGCAGGAACTCGGTCAGCCCCTGGACGAGGCCGAGTACGAGTGCCTCGAACCACCCCATCAGCCCACCCCCGCCAGTTCGATCGCCTGTTCCGCCGGTGCCAGGTTTCGTCCGATTCGCACGAGCGCAGACCCTAACGGGCATACCTGCGGCGACACGTGCTCACCTTGGTCAAGTCACGCGGGGTGCTCCGGCTAGGCTCGCGGGTCGTGGAAAAGCGACAGCTCGGCCGGTCGGGACTGCGTGTCTCGCGGATGGCCCTCGGCACGATGACCTGGGGTGGTGACACCGACGCCGAGGAGGCGGCCAGCCAGCTGGTCGCCTTCGTCGACGCGGGCGGCACGCTGGTGGACACCGCGGACATCTACAGCGAGGGCGAAGGCGAACGCATACTCGGTTCGCTGCTGGGCGATCTCGTCCCGCGCGAGGACGTCGTCGTCGCCACGAAGGCCGTCGCCCGGCGCACCGAGGGCCCCTTCGGTGGCGGGGCGTCCCGGGGCGCGCTGCTGACCGCGCTCGACGGTTCGCTGCGCCGCCTCGGCACCGACCATCTCGACCTGTGGCAGCTCCACGCCTGGGACGCCACGGTCCCGATCGAGGAGACCCTCGCGGCCCTCGAGTATGCCGTGACCAGCGGCAAAGCGCGCTACGTCGGCGTCTCGAACTACGCGGGCTGGCAGCTGGCCACCGCCGCCGCGCGGGCGGGCACGATCGCGCCGATCGTGTCCACGCAGGTCGAGTACTCGCTGCTGGAACGCGGCGTCGAACGCGAGGTCGTGCCCGCCGCCGGCCATCACGGGATCGGGCTGCTCGCCTGGGCGCCGCTGGGCCGTGGCGTGCTGACCGGCAAGTACCGGACCGGGACGCCCGCCGACTCGCGCGGCGCGTCCAGCGTCTTCGCCGGGTATGTCGAGCACCACCGGACCGACCGCGCGGCGCGGATCGTGCAGGCGGTCGCCACCGCGGCGGACGGGCTGGGGACGTCTCCGCTGGCCGTCGCGCTGGCCTGGGTCCGCGACCGGCCCGGCATGGTCGCGCCGGTGGTCGGCGCCCGCGACACCGGACAGCTCACCGGCTCGCTCGCGGCCGAGGAGATCACGCTGCCGCCCGCGATCCGGTCGGCACTCGACGACGTCAGCACGCTGGAATTCGGCTACCCGGAGCGCTGGCCGCGGTGACCCGGGGTGTCGATCAAGTTGTGGCTTGGATGACCGTTGGGTGACGCGCACGTGACGCACAGGGCAAGGTGGAGCATGCTGGACGGAACCGTCCGCCGAGGAACAGCTGGAGGCACCAACGTGAGTCGGCGCGCCGCCGTGTCACGGATCGCGATCCCGCTCGCCGGTGTCCTCGTGCTGACCGGATGCTCCTCGGGCAAGCAGCAGGCCGACAGTCTCCAGGTCGTCGCGAACCCGGTGGCCGCCACGGCCGCGCCGTCACCCGCCGTGACGGCCAAGCCCGCGGGCCAGGTCCTGGCGGCGCCGGCGGTCTCGGCCATGGCCGCCGACGCCGCCAGCCACAGCCTCGTCGTCGCCTTCGCGCAGCCGCCCTCCCTGAAGATCTACGACGTCGGCGCGGCCCCGGCCGAGAAGGCCACGATCGCGCTGCCCGGTCCCGCCGAACGGCTCACCACCTCGCCCGGTCAGGTCCTCGCGAGCATTCCGGCGAAGGGCCTGCTCGCCCGCGTCGCACTGCCCGGTGGGCAGCTGACCACGACGCCGATCTCCGGGCAGCCCGCCGCGGGCGTCGCCGACGGGGCGCAGACGCTGGTCGCGGTGCGTGATCGCAAGGCCATCGACGTGCTCGCCGACGGCAAGGTCACCAAGACGATCACCGGCGATCTCTACAGCGCCGACGACGTCGTGGCCACCGGCACCGGCGTCGTCGTGCTGGATCGCCTGCGGACCGCGCTGCTCTCGGTCGACGTCGGCGCGGGCAAGCTCGGCGCCGGCCTGCGCGCCGGGGAGGGCGCCGCCAACGCCGTGGCCGACGACTACGGCCGCGTGCTGGTCACCGACGCGCGAGCCGGGGCACTGCTCGCGTTCTCGGCGGACCCGCTGCTGCTGCGGCAGCGCTATCCGGTGCCCGGCGGCATCTACGGCATCGCTTACGACGGCAAGCGTCACCTCGCGTGGGTCACGCTCACCGGCCGCAACGAGGTGGTCGGGTTCGACGTCCGCGGCGGCGAACCGGTGGAGAAGTTCCGGTTCCCGGCCGTGCGCCAGCCCGACTCGGTCAGTGTCGACGACCAGGACGGCCGTGTGTTCGTCGGTTCGGCCGCCGGAGAAGGGATACAGGTGATCCAGCCATGACGACGGTCGACGAGGCGGTGGTCGAAGGGGACTGGGAGTACCGCCGCCTGCGCCTGCCCCCCGGGGTCTCCCGGCGCGCGGCGGCTACCCAGCTCTCGATCCACGCGGAGTTCGCCGGGTGGGAGCTGTCCACGGTCCGGCTCTACGCCGACGGATCCCGCCGCATCTGGCTCCGGCGCAAGCGCCAGCCCGCGCTGGCCGGGCTCCCCCTGATCACGTGAGGTGAGCTGAAGGGGACTTTCCTCGCATCGGATGCGACGAAAGCGCCCTTCAGCGCGTCCTACGAGACGAAGGTCCCCTTCAGCCACTCCTGCCAGAGCGTCTCGGCGGTGGATGCGTCCGTACTGGGTGAGAACACGTGGTGCGAGGCGACCATCGGGCCGCGAAAGCCTTCCAGGAAGCGGTAAAGCGCGTCCGCGGTCCGGATACCGGCGTTGTGCGCGTCCACCGCGTAGACGACGCCCTCGACCGGCTTCCCGCCGATCTCGAGCCGCACGGCGTCCCCGGCCGACGGCCGCGCGGCGAGGCCGAGCGCCGCGCCCAGCTGCGTCCACGCGGCTTCCCAATCCGCCACCGGCGGACCAAAAGCTGTGACCGGTACAGCATGACGTCCGGCGAAATGCGTGAGGTACTCGACCAGCGTGCGGAAGAAGAACGCCCCGCCCGCCGACATCATCTCGAACTCGTCCTCCCAGTCGTCGCCCGGCAGGAACCCGCTCGTGACACAGCGGACGACCGAGCTGCCGCCGTCGCGCCCCTCGATCAGGAACTCGTACGCGACGAACCGGCCGTCCGGCGCGCGTTCTCCGCCGTAGACCAGCCTTTCCAGCGGGTCCCAGCCGGTGATGCGGTGCTCGGGCCGGTACGCCGCGAACGCCGTCCGGACCGTGCCGCCCTCCCCCGCCTCGACCTCGTTGCGGCCCATGAACCACGAGTCGATGCCCGGCCCGGTCGCGATCGCGTCCCACACCTGCTCGGGGGTCGCGTCGATCTCGGCCTGATCGGTCAGCTCGAATTCGTGGCCCATCAGGACTCCTCGCCCGTCGTCTCGGGGGCATCGGGGACGCTGGGATGCACCGCGACGACCACGCGGTGGTTCCGGCCCTTCTCGGCCTTCTCATCGTGGTACTTGCTCACCAGCGCGGTGACCGCGGTGGTGAGTTCCTCAGCGAACGCCGCGCGATCGGCCGCCGAAGCGAACCGGACTTCGCCGTCCAGCGCGAAAGTCGCAACACGCTTACGCGCCTTCGCGGCTCCGGTGATCAGGAGCCCGACGTCGCGCACCAGTCGTCCGGCAACGGCCAGCAGCCAGCGCGCGGAAAGCCGGTCCGGGGACTGCGCGGGATCCGGCTGAACCGCGGCCAGCGCGGTCGGCGAAATGACGTACGAGGACGCCGTCGCGCGCATCATCCGCTCGGCGACGTTGCCCTTGCGCCGCTCCTCGACCAGCTCGACGAGCCCGTGCTTCTCCAGCGCGCGCAGGTGGTAGTTGACCTTCTGGCGGGGCAGGTCGACCCGCGCCGCCAGCATCGTCGCCGACGCGGGCTGAGCCAGTTCGGCCAGCAGCCGCGCGCGTACCGGGTCCAGCGACACCTCGGCCGCCGCCGCGTCCTCGATCACCGCCACGGGAAACATGGCACCATCGTCGAGCCGAACAGAGAATTTGTCAAGAAGGCCAGATTTGTCGGTCAGAGCTCCCTCCGGAACTCGTCCGCGATGCCGTGCAGGAACGCCCGGCACGCGTCGCCTTCGAGCGCGTGCCGCCGGAAGTGCGCGAACAGCTCCAGATGCTCCGCGACATCGGCCGGGTCACGGAGCGCCAAAGTACCCGCCTCCATCTCGACGGTGACCAATCGCTCATCGTAAACGGCGAAAATGTTGATCGGAACGTTGGCGAACTGCGCGGCGAGCGGGATGACCATCAGCTCGACATTCCCCCGGCGGCTCAAGTTCACCAGATGCTCGACCTGCGCCGCCATTGTCGCCGCGTCCGCGACCCTGCACCGCACCGCGGCCTCGGTCAGCAGGAACCTGAATTCCTTGGCCGGGTCGTCGAGCACGGACTGTCGCGCGAGTTTAGCCTCGACCAACACGTTTAGTTCTGACTCGCTGCCGCGCGACAAGGGGTGGAACACGTCGCTGCGCACGTATTCACGGATCTGCAGCAGCCCGGCCAGCATCGTCGGCAACACGTAACGGACCTGCTTCGCTTGACTCATCAGTGCCGAGAAGTCCTGCTGCCGCCACGCGGATCCCCGTTGACGGCTCCGGCGCCTACTCTCGAAATCGGTATTGGCCGCCCGCGCGAGCTGAAGCAACCGGGCCGATTCTTCCGGAGCGACGCCGAGAGCATGGACAATCCGCTCGACATCCAGTACGGACGGCAGAATCTTGCCCGTTTCGATCCTGGAGATCTTCGACTGGCTCATGTGAGCGCGTAGCGCCAGCCTGTCGCCAGCCAGGTTCTGCGCCTTGCGCAGCATGCGCAGCGCCTCGCCCAGTCCGAGCTGTCCCTCGATCAGGTCGTCCGGCTCGAACATCAGCCCCCGAGACGCTCCTCGAAGTCCAAGAACGGGACCGACCCGGCCACCGCATCTTGCTTGTACGCCAGGTACTCGGACACGTCTTCCGTCGCCAGCAACTCCGGGCCGACCCAAGTACCGTCCGCGTCGTAGTGCACCTTGATGACCGTTGTGTCGTCGAGCAGCATGAAGTCGTAGTCCGGCAACCGGGGCACCGGCATCGTGCGGGAATCGATGATCCTCAGATCTTCACCGGCCAAGGCGAGCTGGTGGTAGTACTTGAAAACGTACCGCTGGTAATCGGTCAAAGGGGTACTCAGCGCGTAGACCCGTTGGGCCAGTTTGCCGTCCGCCCGCCGCTGCCGGGCCCGGGTCAGGGCGGCATCATTGGGATCTATCTCGTAGGTACCGGTAGCGAGGAACTGCTTGAACTCCTCCTCTTCGGCCGCGACCCGGTAGGTCGGATGGATCTGCAACCGAAAGAGGGACTTCCGCATACCACGCGCCAAAGCGGCGTACTCTTCGCGGCTCAGCCATCGGTCAGCGGATCGCACGGGCAGCCTCCACCAGCAAATCGACCGGAATCTCGACGACCGCTTCCCCATTTGGTGCGCCCACGTCCAGCAGGTCACCTTGAACAGCGATCGTTCCCCGATCCGTGACGAAAACGGTAGGACAATCTTCGACGTTCTTGCATGCCCCTGCCAGCCTGACCCACGTCATGGCCACCTCCCCTGCTCAGTTGCCAGAGTAGGGCACGCTACTGACGAAGATCAGGTTCAGTCAGGTTCTCGAATAACCACATCGTGTCAACTCACAGGCCTCGGTAGGCCGTGTGCACCAGCGCCGCTATCCGGGGCAGCACCTGCGCCGACGCCTCCAGCGGGAGCACGTGCCCCGCGCCGGGGAGCACGATCGACGTGCCGTTTTCCAAGCCCCGCACCAGATCCTCGACATCGGAGGCGGACACGATCCGGTCCCGCTCCCCCACCATCGCGATCACCGGGAGGTCGCCGACGAGCGCGAGCGCCGCTTCCCGCGCGTACGCGTCCAGCGCCGGCCGGAACAGCGACACCGTGTGCGGCCAGTTGCCGCGGATCATCTTCACGGTCAGCTCGACCTGCTCCGGCTCGGGATCGTCGCCGAACAGCCACCAGCGCAGCCCGGCGCTGACCGCGCGGCTGGTGTGGTCCCGGACGAGTCCGAAGATCTTCGAGCCCAGCACCATCTCCAGATCGCGCGCGAGCCTGCCCAGCGTGTTCGGCCAGGCGGCGGAGGCCTCCGTCGCGAGCCCGCCCGACGAGGTCCCCAGCAGCACCAGCCCCGCCACGCGGTCGGCGAACAGCGCGTGGTGCCGCTGGGTCAGGGACATGATCGCCAGCCCGCCCATGTCGTGCCCGGCCAGGATCACCTTGCCCTCGGGCACGGCCCGGTCGACAACCTCGGCCAGATCGTCGCCGAGCTGCGCCATCGTGGCCGTCGCGCGCGTCGCACGGCCCGATTCGCCGTGGCCGCGGTGGTCGTAGGTGAGCACCGCGACCGGCTGCTCGACGGCCTCCGGGAGCACCGGCGCGATCCGGCCCCAGCACCGCTGGTCCAGCGCGTACCCGTGCGCCAGCACGACGGTGACCGGCGCGACGGGATCGCCCCTGCGCACGAGGCTCAGCGGCGTCCCGTCGGCCAGCACGAAATCGGCCATCGCGGCGGTTTCCCGTGTCCTGTCAGGAAGAGCGGAGGAACCGGTCGAGCACGCGCGTGCCGAACTTCAGCGCGTCCACCGGCACCCGCTCGTCGACACCGTGGAACAGCGCCGAGAAGTCCAGATCGGCGGGCAGCTGCAGCGGCGCGAACCCGAAGTTGCGGATTCCCAGCTTCTGGAACGACTTCGCGTCCGTGCCACCGGAAAGCATGTACGGCAGCGTCCGCGCGCCCGGGTCCTCGGCCAGCACGGCGGCGGTCATCGCGTCCACCAGCGCGCCGTCGAAGGTCGTCTCGACCGGCGGCAGTTCCAGCCACTCCTTCTCGATGTCCGGGCCGAGGATCTCGTCGAGCTCGCGGTTGAACGCCTCCAGCCTGCCGGGCAGGATCCGGCAGTCCACCGCCGCCTCGGCGACCGACGGGATGACGTTCGACTTGTAGCCCGCGGTGAGCATGGTCGGGTTCGCCGTGTCCCGCAGGGTCGCGCCGATCATGCGGGAGATGTTGCCCAGCTTCGCCACCGAGCCCTCGAGGTCGTCCTCGGGGAAGTCCCAGCCGGTGATCTCGGTGACGCCCGCCAGGAACTCCTTCACGGAATCGGTCAGCACCAACGGGAACCGGTGGTTGCCCAGCCGCGCGACCGCCTCCGAAAGCTTCGTGACCGCGTTGTCGCGGTGGATCATCGAGCCGTGGCCCGCCGTCCCGCGCACCCGCAGCTTCATCCAGCGGATGCCCTTTTCGGCGGTCTCGATCAGGTAGGCGCGGACGTTGTCCTTGAGCGTGATGGAGAACCCGCCGACCTCGCTGATCGCCTCCGTGACGCCCTCGAACAGCTCCGGCCGGTTGTCCA
Organism: Amycolatopsis sp. NPDC059021; assembly: GCF_042739895.1. NCBI lineage: Bacteria > Bacillati > Actinomycetota > Actinomycetes > Pseudonocardiales > Pseudonocardiaceae > Amycolatopsis > Amycolatopsis sp. NPDC059021. Next base: position 222,395 of record NZ_JBHYIQ010000001.1, on the reverse strand, counting down.
CCAGCCACTGCGCGCCGTAAGTGCCGCCCGCCTCCTCGTCGGCGAGGAACGCGAACACCAGGTCACGCGGCGGCACGATGTTGTTGATCTTGTAGTGCCGCGCGAGCGCGAGGGACATGCCGACCATGTCCTTCATGTCGACCGCGCCGCGGCCCCAGACGTAGTCGTCCTGCACCGCGCCGGAGAACGGGTGGACCGACCATTCCGACGGATCGGCAGGCACGACGTCGAGGTGCCCGTGGATGAGCAGCGCGCCCCGGCTCGGGTCGGCCCCGGGCAGCCGGACGAAGACGTTGTGCCGGTTCTTGCCACCGGACTCGACGTAGGTGATCTCGTATCCGGCGTCGGTGAGCTTCTCCGCGACGTACTCGGCGGCGGCGCGCTCGCCGACCAGGGTCGCCGGGTCGCCGGTGTTGGTGGTGTCGATGCGGAGGAGCTCGCTGGTCAGCGTGACGGCCTCGTCCGCGGCGGCTTCGATCAGGTTCGGTTCACTCACCTCGCATTCCTATCATTCCCGCAGGGGTGCGGCGCGGCGGTCGCACCGGCCGGGACACCCGCCCCGAACGCCACCCCTCCGGCCCTGGACCGGGCGGGGTCTTCCCGACATGCTCGGTACGGGCGAGCGAAGGGGCGGCGGATGGCGATACTCGGCGAACTCGTGACGGGCCTGGCGAGCGGGACGGTCGAGGTGGTCGATCTCACCACCCCGCTGTCGGAACGGACACCGGTCATCCAGCTGCCGCCCGAATGGGGTCAGCCGTGGTCGTTCAGCCGTGAGGTCATCAGCCGCTACGACGAGGCGGGACCCGCGTTCTACTGGAACAACCTCCGGCTGTCCGAACACACCGGCACGCATTTCGACGCGCCGGCGCACTGGCTGTCCGGCAAGGACCTCGACGACGTCGCCAGTGTCCCGCCCGGTCGGCTCGCCGGTCCCGCCGCTGTACTCGACTTCACCGCGCAGGTGGCGGCCGATCCTGATTTCCTGCTCCAGCGCGAAGACGTCGAAGACTGGATGGAGGAACACGGGCCGCTTCCGGAGCACGGCTGGCTGCTGTACCGGACGGGCTGGGCCGAGCGTGCGCCCGAGGAGTTCCACAACGACGGCGTCTCGCCCGGCGTCGAGGTCGACTGCGCGAAGTGGCTTGCCGAGGAAACGCCGGTGCTCGGCATCGGCGTCGAGACCATCGGCACCGACGCGGGCGCCGCCGCGCTGTTCGAGCCGCCGTTCCCGTGCCACTGGTACTTCCACGGCGCCGGGAAGTACGGGCTGACACAGCTGCGCAACCTCCACCGCCTGCCCGCGACGGGCGCCGTCGTGGTGGCCGCGCCGCTCCCGATCGTCGGCGGCTCGGGCAGCCCGGCGAGAGTCCTCGCGCTGATCGAACGCTAATGTGCACTGTGGACGATTTCGAGGCGGAGCGGACGCGCCGGCGCGTCGAAGAACTCTTCCGGCACAACGCCGAGGACCCCGACCGGCAGGGTTCCTTCACCCTGTTCGAGAAGGAATGGGTGCTGCTGGACGGCGTGTTCTCCCCCGCCGTCACCCCGGCCACCAGGATCTTCACGTCGTGGCTCCCCTACCCTGCCGACGGTCGTTTCCTGGAAATCGGCCCCGGCGCGGGGGTCACCGCCGTCACCGCGGCACATTCGGGATGCGCGTCGGTGACCGCGGTCGACATCTCCCGCGCCGCCGTGGAAAACACCCGCCGCAACGCCGAACTCCACGGTGTCGCCGGGATCGTCACCGCCCGGCACGGGGATCTGTTCGACGCGCTGGACGAATCCGACCGGTTCGACCTGATCTTCTGGAACTCCAATTTCGTGGAAACCGCGCCCGACGCGGTGAACGAGACCGAACTGCACCACGCGTTCTACGATCCGGGTTTCCGGGCACACCGGCGTTTCCTGGCCGAAGCGCCCGGCAGGCTCGCGCCCGCCGGACGGCTGCTGCTCGGCTTCAGCGACATCGGCAGCTGGAAATCATTGCGCAGCCTGTGTTCGGAACTCGGTCTCGCCATCGAAGTCCTGCGCACCGAACGCCTGGACCTCGACGACCCGGTGTCCCTCCAGCTCCTGGAGTTGCACCCAGCCTGATCACGCGAGATCTCCTTCCCGTCACCCGAGATCTCCCGCTGATCACGCGAGATCTCTCGCCGCGCACGTCAGCCGTGACACAAGCGGAGCTTGTGCGCGGCGGGCCGTCCGATCTCGGCGAACCCGAGCCGCTCGTAGAACGCCTTCGCGCGGACGTTGACCTCCAGCACGTCGAGGACGACCGGAAGGCCGCGCTCCGCCGCCTGTGCCACCAGGGTCCGGACGACGTGCCCGCCGATCCCCCGCGACTGGTAGTCCGGATGCACTTCGATGCGGCCGAGGTAGATCTCGTCCGGCCGCGTTTCGACGATGAGCGAGCCGGCGTCGATCCCGTCCGCGGTGATGATCTGCGTCCTCGCCGCGCTGAACGCGAACCGGGCCCGCTGCTCGGCCTCGTCCCAGCCCCAGATCTGGTCGACGTACGGGCCGAGGGTGTCCTCGTGCAGGCGAAAACAGTATTCGGCGTCGGCGAAGGTGGTCTGCCGCAGTGCGACCCGCACTCCCCCAGCGTCGCTCACGACACCCTCGCCTCCGTCCACGCACGAGCCAGGATCTCGTCCACGGTCTCCTCCGGTGTCTGATCCGAGGTGTCCAGCCACAGCCCGAGCCGTGGCGTCTCGTTCCGCAATGCCTTGTCCAGAGCCACAATCGACCATTCGTCGTAGGCGTCCTTAGAACGGGCCCGCTCGCGCGCGGCGACCGCCTCGACGGCCGGGGCGAGCACCACGACCAGCAGCGGCCGCGCGGTGATCAGCGCCGTGGTCTCCGCGAGGTACTCGCCGAGGATCACGTCCTGGGCGACGACGCTGAATCCGTCCCGGAAGTATTCGTCGCAGGCCATCGCCGTCAACCGATGGCGCAGCCGCAGCTGCCGCACCGCTTCGTCGGACGGCTCGGGCGTCATCTCCGCGCGCCCGCCGGCCACCATGCGCCGGAACAGATCACCCCGGACGTGCGCGGACCGCGGCAGCCGTTCGGCGAGCAGCTGGGCCACGGTCGACTTCCCCGAGGCCTGGATCCCCGTCAGGAGTACGACGGCTTGCTCGTGAGGAGAACGCGAGGAACTCACGCGTTAGCAGTACCACATCCGCGACGCGCTCAGCCGAGGGCTCCGAGCCCGCCGTCCGCCTCCACGCCGTGGTGCGCCACGGCGAGCTTCACCAGCTCGACGACGCGGGGATCGTCGACGAGATACACCTGCCGTTTGCCTTCCCGCCGCGACCGCACGAGACCGGCGAGCTTGAGTTTCGCGAGGTGGTGGCTGACCGTCGGCACACTCTGCCCGACCTCCCCCGCCAACGTCCCGACGTCCCGCTCGCCCGAGGCCAGCAGCCACACCAGCTGCAGCCGCACGGTGGCCGAGAGCAGGCCGAACGTGGCCGCGGCGTCCTGGAGTACCCCGGGCGGCAGCGCGCCCGGCGGGTCGGGCAGGGATCGGACTGGCAAAGGACATCCTTTCGAGTGACGCTCCCAGGGTGACGTAGCACCCAACACTTGCGCAAGTGTTTGACTGAAAGGTCGTGGTCCGGTCTACTGTTACCGGTCGCGCCCGCACGGGCCGCGATCGGGTTGTGCGTCGAGCGCGGAAGGAGGTGAGCCGGGTGACCGGCGAAGGAAGTAGTCCCAACGGCCACGCGGAACACCGGCCGGAACCGGGAGCATCCCGGTAACCGCACACGGTCCGCGTGGAAGACAACGTTGTCAGCACGGCAGCCACCTCCACCGACAGGACCGTTCTCATGGTGCGTACCTCCCCCGCCCCCGTGACCCGCCCCCACGGCGACGCGCGGCTGGCCGATCTCGCCGACGCGCCGGTGCTGACCGTGTTCCAGAGCCTCGAAAGCTCCCCGAAGGGTCTCACCGAAACCGAAGCCGAGGAACGGCTGAGCCGCCACGGTGACAACACCGAGCCCACGACCGCCGGACACGGCCTCGCCGCGCACGTGCTCGACGCCGTCCGCAGCCCGTTCGTCGCGCTGCTGACCGGACTCGGCGTCGTCTTCGTCGTCCTGGGCGACCTGCGCGGCACGATCACCGTCGCGATCATGGTCACCCTCAGCGTGGTGCTGCGGTTCTGGCAGCACACCCGCTCCGACCGCGCCGTCCGCGCGCTGCTCGGCCAGGTCGACACCACCGTCACCGTCCGCCGCCGGGGCGACGCGACGCTCCCGCCGCTCGACCGCGAGGTACCGCCGTCGGATCTCGTTCCCGGCGACGTCGTCCGGCTCGGTCCCGGCGACATCGTGCCCGCCGACCTGCGGGTCGTGGCGGCGTCCGATCTCGTCGTGGACCAGTCCGCGCTCTCGGGCGAGGGCCTGCCGGTCGCCAAGCGCGTCCCCTCCCCGCGTCCGCGCCGGCTCCGCGCGCCGGACCGCCCCGGCCTCGTCGACGCGCCGTCGCTGTGCTTCGCCGGGACGTCGGTGGTCTCCGGCAGCGCCACCGCCGTCGTCATCGCCACCGGGGCGCACACCTACTCCGGCTCGCTCGCCCGCGCGACGGCGACCCCGCGCGCGGTGTCGAGCTTCGACCTCGGCGTCCGCGCGGTCGGCTGGACGCTGATCCGCTTCATGCTCGTCATGGTCCCGATCGTGCTGGTCGTCAGCGGGACCGTCTCCGGTGACTGGCCGCAGGCCGTGATGTTCGCCGCCGCGGTCGCGGTCGGCCTCACGCCGGAGATGCTGCCGGTCATCGTCACGACGAACCTCGCGCGCGGGGCGTCCCGGCTGTCCCGGCGCAAGGTCATCGTCAAGCGGCTCAACGCCATCCAGGACCTCGGCGCGATGGACGTGCTGTGCGTCGACAAGACCGGGACCCTCACCGAGGACCGCGTCGCCTACGCACACAGCGTCGATCTCGCCGGGCGGCCGGACGGCGAAGCCGCCGAGTACGCCTGCCTCGCCGTGCAGTTCCAGGACTTCCCGCACAACCGCCTCGACGAAGCCATCCTCGAACAGCTCGCGGATCCCGAAGACGCGCTGCTCGCCGAGGCGATGTTCACGCCCGTCGACGAAATCGCCTTCGATCCGGCGCGGCGCCGCTCCACGGTCATCCTGCGCGGCCCGGAGGACGGGCACCTGCTGATCACCAAGGGCGACCCCGACGACGTCCTGTCCCGCTGCACGCACGCGCGGGAATCCGGCGCGATCGTGGAACTCGGCAAGACCGAACGCGCGCAGGCCGCCGACGTCGTCCGCGGCTATGCCCAGAACGGGATGCGAGTCCTCGCTGTCGCCGCGAAACAGGGCGAGGCCCGGTTCGTCCCGTACAGCGAAGACGACGAACAGAATCTCGTCCTCGTCGGGTTCGTGGGATTCGTCGACCCGGTCCGCGACGACGCCGCGGACGCGGTTCGTTCGCTCACGCGGCACGGCGTCACGCTCAAACTCCTCACCGGGGACAACCGGTACGTCGCCGCGCAGGTGGCGGCACTGGCCGGGATCCCGGTCGGCGAAATCGTGCTGGGCCACGAGATCGACGAGGCCGACGACGGCGTGCTGCGTGAGCTCGTCGCGAAGACCACGGTGTTCGCCAAGCTCACCCCGGCGCACAAGGCCAGGATCGTGGCCGCGCTCAAGACCGCCGGGCACGCCGTCGGCTTCCTCGGCGACGGCGTCAACGACGGGCCCGCGCTGCGTACCGCCGACGTCGGCATCGCCCCGGACACCGCCACCGCGGTGGCGAAGGACGCCGCCGACCTGATCCTGCTCGACCGCGATCTCGGCGTCCTGGCGCGCGGCGTTGTCGAGGGCAGGCGGACGCTCGGCAACACGCTCAAGTACGTCCACATCACCGCCGGGCAGAACTTCGGCAACGTGCTGACCGTCGTGCTGGCCGCGTTGTTCCTGCCGTTCCTGCCCATCCTGCCGATCCAGCTCGTGGTGCAGAACCTGCTCTACGACGGAGCACAGCTCGCGCTGCCGTGGGACCGCGTCGATCGCCGGTACCTCGCGAAGCCCCGCCGCTGGGACGCCAAGGGCATGGTCCGGTTCATGCTGGTGTTCGGCCCGCTCAGCTCGCTGTTCGACCTCACCACGTTCGCCGTGCTGTGGTGGGTGTTCGACGCGGGCGGGCATCCGGCGGTGTTCCAGACCGGCTGGTTCGTCGAGGGTCTGCTCACCCAGCTGCTCGTGGTCCTGGTGCTCCGGACCGCGGCGCCGCTGCGTGGCACACCGCCCGCCACACCCGTGGTCTGGGCCACCGCGGCGGCCGCGCTGGCCGGGATCGCCCTCACGCTGCCGCCGATCGCCGACGCGCTGCGCCTGACCCCGCCGCCCGCCGGGTACCTGCTCTGGCTGTTCCCGCTGGTCCTCGGCTACCTGCTCGCCGCGCACCTGGTCAAACGGAGCTGGCTGCGCCGATCGTCGGGCACGTGGTGGTAACGCCACCCGCCTGAGCACTCCGTCCACACCGCACAGTCCTCATCGAACAGTCCGTAGTGGACAGTTCGCGGCCGCGTGCTGCCCGCTTCACGTCCATCGAAGAGAAGAACGAGTTCTCCCATGTCCCTGCTTCGCACCTTTCCCAGCCGTGGCGCGCTGGTCCGGCCACGTCGCCGTACCGCCGCCGACGTCGTCGTGTTCCTCGGCGCGGCCGTGCTGTTGTGGGCCCTGATCCGGCTCACCCACGGCGCCGCCGTGCCGTGGGACCAGGCGAACGCACCGTCCACTGTGTCCACCGATCCCGCCGAACTCCCTTACTACGCGGCACGTTCGCTGCTGCGGATGTTCCTCGCCCTCGCCGCCTCGACGGTGTTCACCTTCGTCTACGCCACCGCCGCCGCGCGCTCACGCCGCGCGGCGAAGGTGCTCCTCCCGTTGCTCGACATCCTCCAGTCGGTGCCGATCCTCGGGTTCCTCCCGGTGACGATCACCGGGTTCATCGCGCTGTTCCCCGGTTCACAGCTGGGTTTGGAAGGCGCGGCGGTGTTCGCGATCTTCACCTCGCAGGCCTGGAACATGACGTTCTCCTTCTATCACTCGCTCGTCACCCAGCCTCGCGAGCTGGACGAGGCCGCGCGGCTGCTCCGGCTCTCGCGCTGGCAGCGGTTCTGGCGGCTCGACGCGCCCAGCGGGATGATCGGACTGGTCTGGAACGGGATGATGAGCTTCGGCGGCGGCTGGTTCTTCCTGGTCGCGGCGGAAGCCCTCAGCGTCGACAACCACACCTACGCGCTGCCCGGCGTCGGCTCCTACGTGAAGACCGCGAGCGACGCCGGGGAACTGGATCACCTCCTGCTCGCGATCGTCGCGATGATCGTCATGGTCGTCGGTGTCAACGTGCTCTTCTGGCGGCCGCTCACCGCGTGGGCCGAGCGATTCCGCAACGAGGAGGCCGAGGCCGCCGAGGCACCACGCAGCCTGGCGCTCATGCTGCTCCGCCGGTCTCGCATCCCCGCGTTCCTCGCCCGGTTCCTCGGCAAGCTCGTGTTCCCGCTCGACCGGGCCATGGCCGTGTTCGGGCTGGGCGAACGTCCACTGCGGACCTCGGCGATGCGCCGGCGGATCGGCGACATCGTGTTCGCGGTGGTCGTCACCGCGGCGATCGCGTGCGGACTGTACTTCATGATCGGCTTCATCGACCGCACGGCGGGCTTCGGCGAGGTCGGCAACGCGCTGCTGCTCGGCCTCGTGACCTTCGGCAGGGTCGTGCTGCTCGTCCTGGTGGCGACCGTGATCTGGGTGCCGGCCGGGGTCTGGATCGGGATGAACCCGAAGGTGTCGCGCCTGGCGCAGCCGGTGGTCCAGATCCTCGCGAGCTTCCCGGCCAACTTCCTGTTCCCGCTCGTCACCGCGGTGCTCGTGGCGACGGGCATCAGCCTCAACTGGGGCGGGATCCTGCTGATGGCGCTCGGCGCGCAGTGGTACATCCTCTTCAACGTCATCGCGGGGGCGTCGGCCATCCCGCACGACCTGCGCGAGGCCTCGGCCAACCTGCGGCTGCCACGCAGGCTGTGGTGGCGCCGGCTCGTGCTGCCCGCGATCTTCCCCAGCTACGTCACCGGCGGGATCACCGCGGCGGGCGGCGCGTGGAACGCCTCCATCGTCTCCGAGATCGTGAGCTACAACGGCACCACGCTGCACGCCACCGGGCTCGGCGCGTACATCAAGGACGCCACCGAGTCCGGTGACTACGGACGCCTGCTCATCGGCGTCGTCGTGATGAGCGTCTTCGTCGTCGGCCTCAACCGCCTGTTCTGGCGCCGGCTCTCCACCCTCGCCGAGCAGCGCTACTCGCTCTGACCATCCACAGTAGACGGAGGTTTCCCATGACCACGACCACCACCCCGGCCACCCGCACCGGTGAAGTCCTGATCAGCGTCGACGCGGTGAGCAAGAGCTTCGCCGGCGCGGCGGGCGACGAGCTGCGGGTGCTCGAGGACATCCGGCTCGACCTGCGCGCGGGCGAGATCGTCGCGCTGCTGGGCCGTTCCGGGTCCGGCAAGTCGACGCTGCTGCGGACGATCGCCGGGCTCATCGCCCCCACCCGCGGCGGTGTCCGGTATCGCGGCGACGAACTGCGCGGCGCCAATCCCGGGACCGCCATGGTGTTCCAGTCGTTCGCGCTGATGCCGTGGCTGACCGTCCAGGACAACGTCGAACTGGGCCTCGCGGCGCAGGGCGTCCCGCCACGGGAACGTCGCGAGCGCGCCTTGGCGGCGATCGACCTCATCGGCCTCGACGGTTTCCAGTCCGCGTACCCCAAGGAACTCTCCGGCGGGATGCGCCAGCGCGTCGGTTTCGCGCGGGCACTGGTGCTCGAACCGGACGTGCTGCTGATGGACGAGCCGTTCTCGGCGCTCGACGTGCTCACCGCGGAGAACCTGCGCGGCGAGCTGATGGACCTGTGGGAGACCACGAACTTCCCGACCAAGGCCATCTGCGTCGTCACGCACAACATCGAGGAGGCGGTCCAGCTCGCCGACCGCGTCATCGTGCTGGGCGCGAACCCCGGCCACATCCGGGCCGAGGTCGACGTCACGCTCGCCCGGCCCCGTGACCGGCGCACGCCCAAGTTCGCCGCCGTCGTCGACCACCTCTACGGCCTGCTCACCGGCCGCGACCCGGGCGACCTGGCCGCCGAACCCGCCGAGGCCACGCCGATTTCGCAGCCGCTGCCCGCGGCGTCGGTCGGCGGGCTCGCCGGGCTGGTCGAGATCGTCCACGCGCGTAGCGGCCGCGTCGACCTGCCCGACGTCGCGGCCGAGCTGACGTTCGAGATCGACGACCTGCTCCCCCTCGTCGACGCCGCCGCGATGCTGGACCTGCTGCTCGTCGTCGGCGCCGACCTGTGCTGCACGCCGGTCGGCGAGGCGTTCACGACCGCGGACATCCTGCGCAGCAAGGAAATCTTCGCCGAGCAGGTGCGCAGGCGGGCGCCGCTGGTCCGCACGATCTCGACGGCGCTGGCGACCAGCTCGACCGGGAAGATGCGTGCCGACTTCTTCCTCGACCTGCTGCGGCGCGGCTTCTCCGCCGAGGACGCCGAACAGCAGCTCGACATCGCCGTCGACTGGGGCCGCTACGCCGAGCTGTTCGACTACAACACCGACGACCGCCAGCTGGTCGCCATCCCCACCCCGTCGATCGTCCACAGTGGATCCCGCTGACCGGCCCGGCGTGGGCTGAAGGGGACTTTCCTCTCATCGCATCGGAGGAAAGTCCCCTTCAGCGCGTCTTAGGATCAAGACTGGACGCGTAGCGTCTCCGTTGAGGGTGGCGGCGGGGGCATGGGCGGAGAAAGTCCCCTTCAGCTCGCGGCCGGGTCGTCGCCGAGGCCGGCGGTTTCGAGGTCGAGGAGGCGCTGGATGCGGCGACGGGTCGAGTCGGTGATCACGCCCCGCTCGAACAGGCGCGTCAGTTCGGCGCCTTCCACTTCGAGGACTTCGCGGCGCAGGACCCGGTACGCCGCGAAACGGGACATACCGTCCGGATCCTCGCTGTCGTCGTTGCGGATGCGGTCGATGCGGGCCCGCCAGCTCTGCCGGAGCTGATCGACGACGAACTCCGGCGCCGATTCGGTCTCGGCCAGGTGTTCCAGGTGCGAGAGCCCGGCTTCGGCGATCCGCAGGCGGGCGTCGAAGTGCTCATGGCGGATATCGGCCGGGTCGAGCGCGATCCCGGTGCGCCGGACCAGCGGCGCGAGCGTGAAGCCCTGCACCACCAGCGTCACCACGATGACCGCGGTCGTGAGCAACAGCACCAGGTCGCGCGAGGGCAGCGGTGACCCGTCGAGCGCGGTGAGCGGCAGCGACAACGCGGCGGCCAGCGGCACGACTCCGCGCGCGCCCGCCCACGAGATCACCGCCGGCGCCTGCCACGACACCCGCCCGCCGCCGCGGCGCTGCCGGATCGTGCTCAGCACGAACACCAGCAGCAGCCGCGCCAGCACCAGGGTCACGGCGATCGCGAGGGCCTGCAGCGGCCACCACGCGGTGGTCCCGGCCAGCCGCCGCACCAGGGTCGGCAGCTGCAGCCCGATCAGGCCGAAAACCACGCTTTCCAGGAGGAACACGACGGTCTGATACACCGCGCCGACCTGTAGCCGGATGCGCGCGGTCGTCAGCCGCTCCGCCTGCGTCCCGAGGATCACGCTCGCCACCACCACCGCGGTCACCCCGGAGACACCGACCGACTCGGCCAGCACGTATCCGGCGTACGGCGTCACGAGCGCCACGACCGTCTCCACCATCGGGTCCTCGGTGTGCCGCCGGATCACGAACGCGCCCGCAGCGATGATCGCCCCGACGAGCAGGCCTCCGCCCGCGAGCATGGCGAATTCCGAGAGCGTCCGTCCCCACGACGCGGCACCGCCCGCGATGGCGAGGAACAGCGCGACGCGGAACAGCAGGAGGCTCGTCGCGTCGTTGAACAGGCTCTCCGCCTGGATCAGCGCCTGTACCCGGGGCGGCAGCGAAAGGCGGCGCGCCAGCGCGGTGACCGCGACCGGGTCGGTGCTCGCCAGCACCGCGCCGAGCACGAAGGCCATCCCGACCGGCATCGGCGTCACCGCGACCGCGACCCCCACGACCGCCGCCGCCGAGAGCAGCACCAGCCCGACGGCCAGCGTCGCCACTGGCCTCGCGACCGCGCGCAGGTCCCGCCATGGCAGTTCCTCGCCCGCGGCGAACAGCAGCGGGGGCAGCACGACGAGGCTGATGATCTCCGGGGTGATCTCGACCGACGGCACGCCCGGCAGCAGCCCGACCACGACACCCGCGACGACGAGCAGCGACGGTGCCGGGACCCGCAGGCGGTTCGCGAAGGTGGCCACCACCGTCGCGACCACCACGAGGAACAGCACCGTCTCGACACCGCGCATGACCGGGTCCTTTCTTCGTCCAGTCCCGAATGCCGACCAGACTTCCCGGCGCGCCGGGACCAACCCTACGTCAGGAACACGTCAAGACCGGACGCAGGTACGGCCGTCATCGCAGCACGAAACCGCCCGGCGCACCCGTCGGCGGATCACCCGAACGGAGAGCCGCCGCTGCCGTACGGTGAGCACCGGGAGGTGGATCAATGACCGCGTCACCGGACTCGCTGCCCGCCGTCAGCAGGACCGCCCTCGGGGTGGCCGGGCTGCGCGCGCTCGAAAGCACCCGGCCGGACAAGCTGTTCGACGATCCCTACGCGCGGGCGTTCTTCGAAGCGGGCCGGGACCTGTTCCCCGAGGCACCGGATTCCGCCGAGGAGCTGACCTCGTCGAATCCGGCGAACCGGCTCGGCGCGGTGTTCTACGCGCACGTGGTCGTCCGTACCCGGTTCTATGACGAGTACCTGCTCGCCGCCACGGCCGCCGGATGCCGGCAGGTCGTGCTCCTCGCGGCGGGGCTCGACACCCGCGCGTACCGGCTCGGCTGGCCCGGCGGGCTGCGGCTGTTCGAACTGGACCTGCCCGACGTCCTCGCGTTCAAGGACGACGTGCTGACGCGGGAGTCCGCGACGCCGCGGTGTGCCAGGACCGTGGTGCCCGCGGATCTGCGCGAGGACTGGCCGGGCGAACTCCGCGCAGCGGGTTTCGATCCGGCGCTGCCCACAGCGTGGCTCGCCGAAGGGCTGCTGGTCTACCTGTCCTACGACGAGGCCACCCGGATGCTCGCGACCGTCGGCGACCTGTCGGCGCCGGGTAGCCGTCTGGCCTGCGAACACCGTCCGGACGGTGATCAGGACGGGCTCCTCACCCAGGCCCGCGCGCTGCGGGGCGCCGAGAACGTGACCAGCCTGTGGAAGGGCGGGCTCGGCACGCACGCGACGGACTGGCTCTCCGATCACGGCTGGCAACCGCAGACCTACAGCCGTTCCTCCCTCGCCGTCGCCTATGGCCGCGAAGCCGACGGGACCGCAGGCGGCTTCCTCATCGCCGTCCGGGACTGATGGCTGCGGCCCAACAGCACAAGGGCCGCTGATGCGGCGCTAGCCGGGATTCAGAACCTCATCGTCCGCGTGCGTGCCGAACTCGGCGACGCGCACCTCCGCGATGTGCTCGTACCGGCTGATCCGGTCTGTCCACTCCGTATCGACACCGAACGCCACCTGCGCGAAGCCCACCCGCCTGACGGCCTCGGCCAAGGCCGGATCGCCAGGCGCCAGCAGCCGCACCGGCGCCTCGAGCGCCACGGTATACGGCGGCACGAAGTACTCGTCCGGCACAACGGTGCGCGCATGCACGAGTGCGCCGACAGCGACAACCGAGCCGGCCCCCAACCGTGCGCACTGCAGGACCGTCGCCGCGGTCGCCACATAGACGCACCTGCCGACCTCGCAGCCCAGCAGCGTGGCATGCGGCCCCACGAAGACGTGATCGTCGACGAGCACCGGCTGATCGCCAGCGACCGCGGACCCGCGCAAAACCGCGTTCTCGCAGATCACCGCCGCCTCCCCGACCTCGATCCGAGACCCCTCGGCATCGAGCACCGCGCCGTACATCACCCGTGCCCTCGGCCCCACGCGGACATCACCGACGAGCGTGGCTGTCGGGGCAACGTAAGCGGTGGGATGGACCTGCGGTTCATGCCCGCGGTGCCGGATACGGATTCCCCGCGCTTCAGCGATCATGAGCGGATACTCGCCCGGCCGACCGCGAGCATGCTGGCGAATTTCCGACGTCGCGTTCGCCGAAACCTATGCCGGCCACCGATGGGTCCACGTCCAGCCGACGGCCTTTCAGCGCGGCCCCGGAATCCGCCAGCCGGTGTCCGCGGCCCACCGTTCGGCCGCGGCCATCAGGACCTCGGTGGCGGGCGCCTTGATCTGGCCGTAGTCCGCCCAGTCCGGCACGCTCTCCGCCAGTCGCAGTTTGAACGCTCCCCAGGCGTCGCGCGCGGTTGCGTCGGCCCGCAGGTAATCCCGGAACAGCAGTGCGAAGCGCGCGTTGGGGCCGCCGTGTTCCCGGATGTGGACGTTGCACCGGCGCGCACCGGGCGGCGGCGCGAAGACGAGCTTGCGGCACCGCGTCCCGGCCGAGGTCTCGGCGCGGTTCCACGGCTCCGGACGGCACCGGAAACCGATGGCCGCGAACAGGGAGACCAGCCGTTCCTCGTCGAGCGCCGCGACCCGGACCTGGATGTCGACGCAGTCCTTGGCCGCGAGGCCGGGCACCGACGTCGAGCCGACGTGGTCGATCGCGAGGGCGACCTCGCCGAGCGCGTCCCCGACCACCTTCGCCAGCCGGCCGAACTCCCGGGACCAGTCCGGCCGGTGGCCGACCACCGTCACAGGCGCGATCTCGTCGGGAAACGGCATGGGCCCGACGGTACCGGTCAGCGCACGGCACCGATCCGCAGCGGTTTCGTCCCGGGCGCGTCGATCGGTTCACCGCACGACGCGCACACCGTCTCGGGCTTCAGTTCGGCGCCGCACGCGTGCTGCCACACGGTCGGCGGTGGTCCATTGTGGACATACTGGTCGCCCCAGGCCATCAGCCCGAGCAGGATCGGCTGGAGCGCGCGGCCCGCCTCGGTCGGCAGGTAGTCGTAGCGGGGCGGATGATCCTCGTACTGGCGCTTTTCGAGCACGCCCGCCTCGACGAGCTTGCGCAGCCGGGCGGCGAGGATGTCGCGGCTCGCGCCGGTGTTCTCGGCGATCTGGTTGAACCGCCGCTCCCCCAGCATGATCTCCCGCAGCGCGAGCAGGCTCCAGCGTTCGCCGATCACCTCCAGCGCGTCCGCGATCGAGCAGTCCCGCCCGCGCGCCGCCATCCCGGACCTCCTTCAGTCGTCAAATCCAACCTAGCACGTGGACCGGCCGCTGTGACCTCGGCGACACCAGCGGGGCCAGTGGGTTGTGGAATCCAACTCACTGGGCGTATACCGGATTTCCTCAGGCACAGAAGGAGGAACGGGCCATGACCGACGCAGTGATCATCGACGCCGTACGCACCCCGATCGGCAAGGGCAAGCCGAACGGCACCCTCGCCGGGGTGCATCCGGTCGACCTGCACGCGCACGCGATCCGGTCGCTGGTGGAGCGGACCGGGATCGACCCCGCCCGGGTCGACGACGTCATCAGCGGCGCGGTCGGCCAGATCGGCGAGCAGAGCATGAACACCGCGCGCTGGGCCGCGCTCGCCGCCGGGCTGCCCGAATCGGTGCCGGCGGTGACGGTCGACCGCCAGTGCGGCAGCAGCCAGCAGGCCGTGCACTTCGCCGCGCAGGGCGTCATCAGCGGGGCCTACGACGTGGTGATCGCCTCCGGCGTCGAGTCGATGAGCCGGGTGCCGATGGGCAGCCAGGCCGCCGGGCAGGACCCGTTCGGCGCCGGCGTCGCGGCGCGGTACCCGGAAGGGCTGGTGCCGCAGGGAATCAGCGCCGAGCTGATCGCTGCGAAATGGGGATTCTCGCGAGAACGTCTCGACGCGTACGCCACGGAAAGCCACCGCCGCGCGGCCGCCGCGTGGGCCGAAGGGCGCTTCGCCCGCGAGGTCGCCCCGCTCAAGGCGCCCCGCCCGGACGGGACGCTCGCCGACGTCACCACCGACGAGACCGTCCGTCCCGGGACGACCCCGGAGATCCTCGCCGGACTGCGGCCCGCCTACCGCGCGGACGTCTGGGAGCAGCGCTTCCCCGAACTGGACTGGCGGCTCACCGCGGGCAACGCGTCGCCGATCAACGACGGTGCCGCCGCCGTGCTGATCACCAGCAGCGAGACCGCGGCGAAGCTCGGGCTGCGTCCCCGCGCGCGGCTGCACAGCTTCGCCGTCGCGGGCGACGACCCGATCTACATGCTCACCGGGATCATCCCGGCCACCCGCAAGGTGCTCGACAGGGCCGGACTGTCCCTTTCGGACATCGACGCCTTCGAGGTGAACGAGGCGTTCGCGAGTGTCGTGCTGGCATGGCAGGCCGAGCTCGGCGCCGACCTGGCGAAGGTCAACGTCAACGGCGGCGCGATCGCGCTCGGTCACCCGCTCGGCGGCAGCGGCGCGCGGCTGCTCACCACGCTGGTGTCCGTGCTGGAGCAGACCGGTGGCCGCTACGGCCTGCAGACGATGTGCGAGGCGGGCGGACTGGCCAACGCGACCATCGTCGAACGCCTCTGATCATCCGTGGGGGCCTCCTCGATGGACCCAGAGGCCCCCACGGACCGCAGCCGAGACGCACCGGGGGCGTCCCCTCGGTGCGTACCCCCATTTCTCAGCACGCGCGCGTGGAAACGAACTCCCGCAACGAGGCCACCGCCTTCCCGGTGTCGGCGGAATCGACGTGGAACACCTCGTCGAAGCCGAGCCCCAGCAACTCGGCGCGGGGATCGCCGCCCGCGCCGAGCCTGCCGCCGAGCACCGCGGTGAGACCGGCGAGCGCGGGATCGGCCCGCACCCGTGAGATCACCCGCGCGGCCTCCTCCTGGCCGCGGCCGGTGACCGTGCTCAGCACCAGGCAGTCCGGCCGTTCCCGGCGGCAGGCGGCGAGGACCCGCGCCACGTCCGCGCCGGCACCGAGGTTCACCACCTCGTGCCCCATGCCCTCCATGATCAGCTGCAGTGCCACCAGGTTCCACGCGTGTGTTTCCGGCGGCAGGCCGGAGAGCACGATCTTCAGCGAGCGGCAGGCCCGCGCGCGGCGCCGCGGGCGACGGCCCCGCGCGGGTTCGGAGTACCGGAACGTGGTCATGGTTCGTTGCGCCCCCTGAGTTCGACGCGGCGAAGAACGTGCACCGACACCTCCCTGCCACCAGCGGCCCCCCAGCCGACCACCAGATCGTGACGCGTTCCCCGCGCGCGCACATGGGGGCACGGACCCCAAATTCCGCTCCCGCCCCGGCCTGCCGCGCGCCGCGGGCGGGCGGACACCCCCGCGTCCGCTGCCCCAACGGGCGGACCTGGCACCGCTGGCCGACGATCCTCGCAGGTCAGGACGTCGCGGCGGCTACGAGCCGGAAAATACGGGCGTCGCCCCCATGTGCCCGCCCGGTCCCCGCTGGCACCATCATCGGAGTGATTCCCGAGCGGCCCACCACGGCCCTGCCACCGGGCTGGTGGACCCCCGGCCACACGGCACGCGAGCGGCGCGCCGGCGAAGCCCGCCCGGACTGGGCGGCGTTCATCGCCGAAGCCCTCGGCGCCACCACGCCGCGTACTCCTCCGGCGAGTGCCCTTCCGGCGCCCGAGGACTGGCGGGCGACGTTCGCCGGTGTGTTCCACCCGCTCGTCGACGTCGTCCGCCACCGCCTCGGCCAGGCCGCCGCGGACCTGCCCGGCATCGACGAGGACACCCTCACCGAACGGGTGGCGGCCGAGGCCGGGGACCGGCTCGTCACGATCGCCGTGCGGACGCTGGTGCGTGAGCTCGACCGGGCCCGTGCCGCGGGCGCGCTCGGCGGATCGACCCCCGACGAACGGTTCGCCGCCTTCGCCCGCCGCACCGGCACCCGGGAAGGACTCACCGGACTCTTCACCGCGTACCCGGTCCTCGCCCGGCTGCTGGCGCAGCTGTGTCTCCAGACCATCGAGTCCACTGTGGAGGTTCTGGGCCGCTTCACCACCGATCGCGCGCGTATCGCCGAAAGCTTCGCCGACGGCGATCTCGGGACGCTGCTGCGGGTGTACGGCGGCGCCGGGGACTCGCACCAGCGCGGCCGGTCCGTCCGGCTGCTCGAATTCTCCAGCGGGCGCAAGGTGATCTACAAACCGCGGCCGCTGAGCCTGCACACCCGGTTCTCCGCCATCGTGGCGTGGCTCAACGCGCGGGTCCCCGGCCTTCAGCTCCGTACCGTGGACGCGCTGGTGCGGCCCGGCTACGGCTGGCTGCGGTTCGTCGAGCACCGGCCGTGCGCGTCCCTCGACGACGTCGACCGGTTCTACCGGCGGCAAGGCGTCCTGCTGGCCCTGCTGCACGCGCTCGACGCCACCGACGTGCACTACGAGAACGTCATCGCCTGCGGAGACCAGCCGGTGCTCGTCGACGTCGAAACGCTGCTGCAACCGGCGCTGCCCACCCCGGGGCACCAGCCGGATCCCGCCGCGGACGTGCTTTCCCGGTCCGTCCAGCGCACCATGCTGCTGCCCCAGCTCGTGGTCGGCGAACGGGGCGCGATCGACGTCTCCGGGCTCGGCGGGCGCGGCGGGCAGCTGCCGAGCGACCAGGTCCGGTGGCTCGACGCGGGCACCGACCGGATGCGGCTCGGCCGCGTCCCCGGGATCCTGCCGGGCGCGCTCAACCGGCCCCGCCTCGACGGGCGCGACGTCGACCCCGCCGAGCACACCGCCGCCCTGCTGAGCGGATTCCGGACCGGCTACGACACGATCGCCGACGCCCGCGACGAGCTGGCCCGGCTGGTGCGCGACAGCGGCGGCGACACGATCCGCGTGCTGATCCGGCCGACCAACTTCTACGCCCGGATCCTCGACGAAACCACGCATCCGGACCTGCTGCGCGACGCGCGGGACCGCGACGGCGCCTTCGACCTGCTGGCCACCGACTCCGCGGGCGACCTCGCCCGCGAGCGGCTCGTCCCGGCCGAACGCGAGGATCTCTGGGCCGGGGACGTGCCGATGTTCACCACGCGGCCGACCTCGTCTGCGCTGTGGGATTCGGAAGGGCACCGGATCGACGGCCTGCTCTCCTCGCCCGCGCTCGACGCCGTACTCGCGAAACTCGGCGCGATGAGCACGGTGGACCAGCGTGATCAGGAATGGCTGATCTCCGCGTCGCTCGCGAGCGGCGCGGCCGAGGTCACGCACCGCTGCGCGGACACCGTCGCCGACGCCGCGCCCAGCAACGCGCCGGGCACCGCGCAGCTGCTCGTCACCGCGTGCGGGATCGCCGACCGGATCCTCGCGCGCGCCTTCGGCGACGAACGGCGTGCGAACTGGCTCGGGCTCGAGGTGATCGACGACCGGTACTGGGCCGTGCTGCCCATGGGCGCGGGCCTCGGCGAGGGCTATACCGGCGTCGCGCTCTTCCTGGCTCAACTCGCCGAGCTGTCCGGGATCGCGCGGTACCACGATCTCGCGGTCCAGGCCGTGCGCCCGCTCCCGGCACTGCTCGAAAAGATGCGGACCGACCGGGAACTCGCCGACGCCGCCGGGTGCGGCGGGCCGCTCGGGCTGGGCGGCGTCGCCTACGCCGCCACCCGGCTGACCGCCCTGCTCGGCGACGACGTGCCCGCCGGACTCGTCGAACAGGCCGTCGCCGCGATGCCCTCGGCGAGCGCGGACACCCCGGCGCAGTTCACGACCGGGCTCGCCGGCGGGCTCGCGGCGATGCGGGCCGTCCACGCGGAGACGGGCCTCGACCAGGCCAGGCGGCTCGCGCAGCGGTACGCCGAGTTGCTGCTCGACCGCGGACCGTCCACCGATGACGGCTTCGCGACCGGCGCCGCGGGCGTCGCGTGGGCGCTCGCCGGGGCACACCAACGGGTGGACTTCCGGGCGTCCGGCCGGGCCGGTTTCGCCGCCTTCCGGGGCACCGGCCGTGGCTGGTGCGGCGGCCTCGCCGGCGCCGCGCTCGCCCACGCGCAGGTCGGCACCGGCGGGGTCGTCCTGGACGAGGCCGTCGCCGCGCTGGCCGATCAGGCACCCCTTAAGGACATGAGCCTCTGCCACGGCGAAGCCGGGATCGTCGAGGCCTTGTGTGTGCTGGCCGAGGATGGTCACACTGGCGCCGCCGCCGCGGTCCGGTGCCGCGTCGGCACGCTGCTGGCGGCTCTGGATCGCCACGGCCCGCGGTGTGGCACACCGGGTGCCGTGCCGTCACCGGGGCTGCTGACCGGCCTGGCCGGGATCGGCTACGGGCTGCTGCGGCTGGGATTCGCCGAGCGGGTCCCGTCGGCACTGCTGTTGCGGCCGGGGGCGGCGAACAGCACCACGGAGAGAGGAACCATCGATGCCGGAGAACAGCCTGTCGGGTAAGGGCGACGCGATCGGCGAAGTCATGTTGCCCACGCCCACGACGTCGGCACGGCGCAACAACGCGCTCGCGGGGGCGTTGCCGCACGCCAGCGCGGACACCGTGCACACGGTCCACAGCACGCCGTTCTGCACGGTCGCCACCACGCACCCGTTCTGATCGGCACGCGGGCACCACAGGGGGAAAACGCATGTACGACAAGGAAGAACGCACCACCGAGGACCCGCTCGGCGCGGTCCTGCTGCCGCGCCCGAGCGGCATCGGCAAGCGCAACCAGGCGCTGGCGGGCGGCGGGACCGCGATGAGCGCCAACCCGCTGATCACGCTGCAGGGCGACCCCGGCTCGCCCTCGGTCGCCACCGCGCTCACCGTGCTGCTCGGATCGTAGGCGAGGCGGATTTCCCGGGGTGGCGGCACCGGCCGGTACCGCCACCCCGGCTTCACCGGGAAATCGGCTGAGCGCTCACTCGAAATCGCGTAGCCTTTTCGCACGGCAATCACTGCGGCTCTCGGCGTAATGCGCTGAGCCGACGGGTTCCCTTGTGCGCACCGGGTCCGTTCCGATACTGTCATCAGGTCGATAAGCAAATGTCCGGGTCAATTTCGACGATGGAAGTGGCCTGATGATCAACGGCTTTCGCAGAAAGAGTCTTTCCCGTCATCGGGAAATCCGTGTTCCGGTAGCGCTGGGCGCCGCCGACGACCGGCTCACGCTTTGGGCGTCACCGGGCGAGTACCCGGTCTACGATTCCTACGACTACGACTACATGGCCGAGGACAAAGTATGTGAATCGGCCTACGAATCCGCGTTGCGCGCGGTGTCGGCCGGACGCACCGTGCTGGACATCGGCACCGGGCGTGACCTGGACTGGGCCACGCTGGCGCTGGAATACGGCGCGCGCCACGCCACCGCCGTCGAAGGCATGGAAAGCACGGCCGTGCTCGCGCGGAAAACACTGGAGAAATCGCCGTATCGCGATCGGCTCACCCTCGTGCGGTCCTGGTCGACCGAACTGGAAACCGATCGGCGTTTCGACCTCTGCGTTTCCGAGATCATCGGTTCGATCGGCGGTTCGGAGGGCGCGGCGGCCGCACTCGCCGACGCGCACGCGCGGTTGCTGGCACCGGGCGGGGTCATGGTGCCGGACCGGTGCGTGACGATGGCGGGCGGCATCTGCGTGCGGGATATCGTGCCGGATCTGGCTTTCCATCCCGAATCGCTACCCTATCTCGACCGGATTTTCGCGAGCACCGGTCATCCGTTCGACGTGCGGCTGCTGCTCAGCCATCCCACGCCCGAAGCGCTCTTGACCGACCACGCCCCGGTGGAAACCCTCGAATTCGCGGCGGGCGTGACCGTCGAAGCGGTCGAGACCGCCGAACTGACCGTCCACACGGCGGGCCGGATCGACGGGCTGCTGCTGTGGATCAACCTCTGGGCCCATCCGCAGGATCCGCCGATCGACGCGCTGGCCACCGAAACGGCGTGGGGCACCACCTATCTGCCCTGTTTCGACGAGCCCGTCGACGTCCGGCCCGGCGACCGGTTGTCCGTCCGGCTCGGACGGACGCTGAGCGACGACGGCCGGCATCCGGACTACCATCTGCGGGCCCGGCTGGAAACGGTGACCGGCACCCACCACGGTTCGTTCCTGTCCACCCATCACGGCCGGGTCTTCCGGAGCAATCCCTTGTACGAGGAGATCTTCTCCCTTCGTTGAGCCGGTTTTCAGCCCGGCATCGGCAGCTGCGCGGGGATCGGCTGCGTCAGGCAGCGGATGCCGCCCCCGCCCCAGGCGAGGGTGGCGGCGGGAACGCCGACGACCTCGCGCCCGGGAAACTCCGCCTCGAACAAGGCGAGCGCGGCCTCGTCCTCGGGCACACCGCCCACCGGCACCACCACGGCGCCGGTGGGCAGGGCGAAGTTCACGTAGTTCAACGCGATGGCCTCGTCCCCCAGATAGATCTCCGGGTACTGGGGAATCTCCACGACCTCCAGCCCGCGCCCGCGCGCGTCGGTGCTCGCGCGTAGCACGTCGAGATTACGCGCCAGCCGCGCCTCGTCCGGCTCACCGCAGTCCTTCCCGGTCTGCGCGAGCACCCGCCCCGGGGCGAGGAACGCCGCCACGCCGTCGACATGCCCGTCCGTCTCGTCCCCGAAAAGCCCGTGCGGCAGCCAGATCACCACCTCGGCGCCGTACGCCCCGGCCACGATCCGGGTCAGTTCTTCCTTGCCCAGAGCCGGATTCCGGCGGAGCAGGCACTCCTCGCCGACGATCAGCGTGCCCTCGCCGTCGGTGATCACCGCCCCGGCGTCCACCACCGCCGGCATCCGCCGGGACGGGACGCCGAGCAGCGCGCACAGTGCGCGCGCTACGGACGCGTCCCGCCGCCACGCGACGGCTTTCCGCCCCCAGCCGTCGAAACCGGCGTCCAGCCCGGTCACCACCCCCTGCTCACTCACCGCGAACACCGGGCAGGTGTCCCTCGCCCACAGGTCGTCGCAGGCCAGCTCGGCGACCCGCACCGCGAGGCCGCAGCGTTCCCGCGCCTGTTCCGCCACCGCGGGATGTGCCAGGACGAGCACGGGTTCGAACCGGGCGATCGTGCGTGCGACGGTGACGAACTCGCGCTGCACCCCGGCCAGCTGCCGTCCCCACACCCGGTACAGCCATGGCCACACCAGCACATGCGCGCTGTGGGGCTCCCATTCGGCGGGGACCCGGATCATCGGGACGGCCGGTCGCCGTTGGCCCGGGTCCCGGAGGCGTCGACCAGCTCGCGGTACACCGGATCCGAGCGCAGCAGTTCCTCGTGCCTGCCGACCGCGCGGACCTCGCCGTCCTCCAGGAAGACGAGCCGGTCCGCCTCCGCCGCGACCGAGAGCCGGTGCGTCACCGCGAGCACGATCCGGTCGCGCGCCTCGTGGGCGAGGGAGTCCAGCAGCACTCGCTCGCTGATCGCGTCCAGCTGCGACGTCGCCTCGTCCAGCAACAGCACGTCCGCGCCACGCAGCAGGGCGCGCGCGACGGCCAGCCGCTGCCGTTGCCCACCGGAGATCGACACGCCGCGCTCCCCGACTCGCGTGTCGAGACCCTCGGGCAGCGAATCGACCCAGTTCGTCAACGCCACCGAGCGCAGCGCCTGCCGGAGATCGGCTTCGGAACCCTCGGCGCCGTACAACGCCGCCTCGCGCACGGTTTCACCCAGCAACGGCGCTTCCTGCTGGACATACGCCAGCCGATGGCGCAGCTCGGCGCGGTCCAGCTCCCGCACGTCGACGCCGTTGAGCAGCACTCTGCCCTTGTCGACGTCCGCGAACCGCTCCATCAGGCTCAGCAGCGTCGTCTTGCCCGCGCCGGAGGTACCCACGAGCACCGTGAGGCCGACCGGCGCGACGAACCCGACGTCCCGGAGCACGGGCCGGTCCCGGTACCCGAACCACACTCCTTCGCAGCGCACCTCCGGCGGGCCGTCCGGTATCCGCGCCGCCGAGCCGGTCGTGACCGGCCGGGGGCGTTCGGTCGGCAGCTCCCGGATCTCCTCCACCCGGCGCACCGCGGCCAATCCCTCGGAGATCTCCGACGCGGCATGGAACACGGCTTCGACCGGCTCGTGCAGGTACATCAGGTACAGGAGGAAGGCGACCAGGTCGCCGACGCCGAGGGTCCCGTCCGCCACCCGCGTGGCGCCGACAGCGAGCACGATGAGAAAGGTCAGATCCACCGAAGCGCCCGCGATCACCTCGACCCAGGCCTCGGCGCGGACCGAACGCACTCCGGCGTGATAAGCGGCGTCGGCCTCCGACCCGATCCGGTGTTCCTCCGCGCGTTCGGTGCCGGACGCCTTGACCGTGCGGAAGGCGATCAGCACCCGTTGCAGCGCCGACGTCATCGACGCGACCCTCGCCTGTTCCTGCTCGACGGCCTCCCCCACCCGCCGCAGCGCGAACTTCTCGCCGAACGTGGTGACCGCGAAGAGCCCGACGACCAGGCCGAGCATGCCGAGATCGATCGTGCCCATCAGGACGATCGCGCCGAGCACCGCCACCGGCGCCGCCGCCGCGTTGATGACCGCGCCGCCGACCGTCTCCTGCAGCAACGTGGTGTCGCTGCCCACCCGGGAAAGGAAGTCGCCGACCGGGCGGCGTTCCACCGCGGCGACAGTCCCGGCCAGCACCCGCCGGGTCAGCCGGCGGCGCATGTCGCGGACGAGTCCCATGCCCGTCCGCCCGAGCAGGAAGGTGCAGATCCAGGACAGCACCATGCCGACGAGCGCGATCCCGGCGAGCATCAGCACCGGCCCGATCAGCCCGCGGCTGCCTTCCTCCAGATGCTCCATCACCCAGCGGGCGACCAGCGGTTGCACCAGGGTGGCGCCATGCGCGACCAGTTCCAGGACCAGCAGGCCGATGAGCAGGGGGCGAACGGGCCGCAAATAGCGCCAGAGCACCCGCAGCGCTTTGCGGTGCGTACCGGGTTCCGCGGCGTTCTCGGATCCGGTTTCGGTTTCGGGGTGCGGCGGTGCCTGCACGACGATCTCCTCGATCACACGAAGTCCGCGCGCGAAACGCGCGGAAGAACCGGAAATGGGCACCACAAGGTTTCGTCCCCGCGAGCGCGATTCCGCGTCCGGGCGCCGGCCGTGCCGCCGGGCCGTTTCCGGCGGAGCGGCACGATCGGCGCGCCGGCGACCGTCTTCAGATCAGCTGGAACGCGTAGGAATAGCGGTTGAGGTGCAGCACCATGCACGAGAGCAGCGCGCCGCCCTTGTGGTACTCACTGAGGTTGATCAAACTCAGCTCGAAGGCCAGGTTTCCGGCGATATCCTCCAGCGCGCGGTTCTTGCCGATCTCGGACTGGTAGTCCTCGGTCCCCACCTTCAGATCGTGGATGTGCGAGGCGTTGAGGATCGTGTTGTGCAGCCGCACCGAGTTGCAGATACCGGCATAGCACAGATCCGCGCTGACGTCGATGATCTCGGTGTACTGCTCGAGTTCGGCGATCTCGTCCTCCTCGTACATCTCGGTGCACACCAGTGTCTGTTCCCTGGTGATCGGGAAGACGGTGCAGTCGAGGTGATAGAGATACCGGTCGGTCGCTTCGAGTTTGACGACCTTCATGTCGAACTCGCGTTCCATCCAGTCGTAGGTCTCCCGCTGGGAACGCTGCCCGTATCCGCCGACGTAGACGTTGTCGTGGAGGTGTTTCAGCTCGGCCTCCCCCTCGAACCAGGTCTCCGGCACGAAGGTCCGGTACCCCATCGACTCGAAGAACGGGACGCCGACCGCGGTCTCCCCGCGCCGCGGCACCGAGGCGAAATTCGACACGACCACGGTGTCCTTGTCCGGCAGGTGTTCCAGCACGATCCCGAGGTTCGCGGTGAACACCAGGTCCTGCAGGCCGTCGGTCCGCGGGGTCGGCAGGACGTAGACCAGGGCGTCACCCGCGAGGAAGCCGTACAGCTCGAGGAACTGGGTCATCGCCTTCCGCGAGTCCGGAACCCGTTCGGCGTCGGCCAGTTCCTCCATCCAGATGTTGTTCGCCACGTCGGTGCGGTAGGAGAACGGCGCGTTGAGCAGGAACGCGGGGCGCTGCAGCTGGGTCGGGTTGGCCGCGGGCCGGTCCGGACCCGCGCCCACGGCGGGTTCCGCGGGCGCCTGGGTGGTCGTCGACGTCATCTCGCCGCTCCTTCCGCCGCGGCGGTGTCCCGGTCCGTGATCCGCACCAGCGGGTCGACGCCGCCCTCGACGTGATCCCCTGTCCGCTGCAGCGGCGCGAGGTCGTAGCGATCCGACACCGGGATGACCAGGTCCACCTGGGAGCCGTAGCGGATCTGGGAGAAGCGGTCTCCCTGGGAGACCGGCTGATTCTGTTTCAGGTCGAAGGGGGTGATCGAGTCCACGTCGTAGTCGGCGATCTGCAGGACGTAGTACGGCCCGTTCAGATCCGCGTTGTCGAACCTGTTCACCATGCGCTGGTTGTTGTGCAGGTACTCCGCGTCACCCGTGGCGATCCTGAGTTCCTCCACCAGTTCCTTCTCCACCGCGAGCATCGGGAGGTTCAGGGTGTCGATCGCATCGAGTTCCCGGTACGAGAGGCGCCCGGAGTAGGGCACCCGGTTGACGTGCACGTCGAAGAAGGTCATGAAGATACCGATGACCAGGCTCGTCTTGCCGTAGGCGGGATCGCGCAGCGCGTCCCGCAGGGAATACGGCTTCCCCTTGATGTCGACCAGGCAGTCGCCCGGCTCGACGACCTCCTGATAGAGGATGACCCCGTCCGCCGGCGAGAAGAAATAATAAGGGTCGATGTAGGCAGGCCGCGTCGGATCACGGAAGAAGTAGTACTGGGACAGCCAGGACAGCGATTTGTCCTGTACCGCGCGCACATCTGTCTCGATCCATTCTTCCAGAGACTTCGCCATATTTCGCAACTCCATCACGTGGCTCTCGCCGCCACGGGGACGCGCTCGTTCGAAAGCGCGCGCGGCGACGGTGAACAGAGGACGAAGAAAGACGAGGCCCGGCAAGACCTGATGCACACCAAGGCGAAACGTGGCCATGCGCCCCGGATGGCCGGATCCGGCCCCCGCCGCCGGTCACGATACTGCATCGCGGATATGAGCGGAAAGGGCCATTCGCCTGATCACACCGCCATCCGCGACGACCGCCGCGCACCACGCCGTCAATCGGCACACCGGGAAAAACACCCGGACGACCTGTCCGGGACAGGGACGTACCACACGCATACATTTATGCCGCCGCGCGCGAAACTCGTCGTGAACTGGGAAAAAGGCGCGAACGTCACTCCTCGGATCCGAGCGGGTGATTTCGTTACACATATCCGGAAACTTTTTCCGCGACGCGCGAAAGCGGTGGTACCGGACCGGACCCGCGCTCGATACCGGTGGACGCCGCCCACCGAGGACGTCTCCGCCCCTTATGTCCTGTCCAGCTGTCCTGTCCCGGCGCGGGGACGGCACCCGGCGGCCCGGTCGCCGCCGCCGGTGATCGCTATAGTCGCTCCGTGGCGCTTCGTTCATCGCGGGTGATCGGCCGGGAGAACGAACTCGGCGACCTCGCCCACGCGCTGGACTCCGCCGGGTCCGGGCGCGGTGGCGCGATCTTCCTGACCGGGGAAGGCGGGATCGGCAAGTCCCGGCTCGCCGCCGAGACCGCCGCCCGCGCGCTCGCCGCGGACATGCCGGTGCTGCGCGGACGGGCCAGCTCGATCGGCCCGATGGTGCCCTTCCGCCCGCTGGCCGAGGCCCTGCTCTCCCACTTCCGCGGCGGCTGCCCGCCTCCTGACCCTGAACTCGGCCCGTTCGTCCCGGTGCTCGCCCAGCTCGTCCCCGACTGGCGGGACGGCGACCGCCCGCACGACAACAGTTCGCTCGTCGTCCTGGCCGAGGCCGTGTACCGGCTCCTCGCCGTCACCGGGCGCGAGCGCGGCTGTCTCGTCGTGCTCGACGACCTCCAGGACGCCGACGCCGAAACGCTGTTCATCCTCGAATACCTCGTCGACAACCTGGCCGCCAGCCCGGTCCTGCTGGTCGGCACCCTGCGCGGCGACCCGCCGGGCGCCCTCGGGCTGGTGACCGCCGCGGTCCGGCGCCGGAGCTGCGTCCTGCTCGAACTCGACCGGCTCGGCCCCGAGGACACGAGGCGGCTCGCGGCCGCGTGCCTGGAGACCGAGGCGGGGAAGCTGCCCGACGCCGCGGCCGAGCTGCTGTGGCGCAACAGCGCGGGAATCCCCTTCGTGATCGAGGAACTCCTGCACGGAATGCTCAACGACGGGGTCCTCGTCGCGGGCAAGGACGGCTGGCGCACCAGCGGCGAACTGCGCGCCCGGGTGCCCGCGGCGCTGGTGAACAGCGTCGGCTCCCGCGTCGACCAGCTGGGCGGAGACGCCGAAACGCTGCTGTCGGTCGCGGCCGTCCTCGGGCACCGCTTCCCGCTTTCGGTGGTCCAGGCCGTGACCGGAATGGACGATCGGACCCTCCACAATCACCTCGGCGCCGCGGTGTCCGCGCATCTGGTCACCACCGACGAAACCAGTCCCGGCTGGTACGCCTTCCGGCATCCGCTCACCACCGAAGCCCTGCTCGCCCGCCTCGTCCCCGCCACGAAGGCCCGGCTCGCCCGCTCCGCGGCCGAGGTGCTCGAGGAGCAGTTTCCCGGGCTGCCCGGCGAACTCTGCGCGCTGGCCGGTTCACTCCGGCTGACCGCGATGGACGAACCGGGCGCCGGGGCGCTGTTCACCGAAGCCGGGCGGCGCGCGCTCGACGCCGGGGCGGCGGACTCGGCGGTGTCGTTGCTGTCCAAGGCACTGGACCTGCTCACCACCGCCGGCGCGGCCGCCAGGGCGGACGTCCTCGAAACCCTGTTGCGGGCGCTGGGCCAGACCGGGCAGTTCGATCGCGCGGTCCGGCTGGCCGACCGGTTCGCCGAGGTCGGCACCCTCGACCAGGTCGCGCACCTGCACACCCAGCTCGCCTGGGCCGCCTACGTCGCCGGGCGGCACGACGAATGCCTCGGCCAGCTCGAGCGCGCCCGCGCCCCGCTGGGCTCGGAGATGCGCGACGAACAGTGCGCGGCGATCGACGCGGTCGAGGCCAACCTGTGGCTCGACGTACCGGGGCGTGACCACACGCTCCGTGCCGAGCGGCTGGCCGCGCAGGCGTGGCGGATCGCCGAACGCGCCGACGCGCCGTTCGTCGCCTGCCAGGCACTCCAGGTGCTCGGCATGATCACGATCGAGCGCGACACCGAGGAGGCCTTCCGGTACCTGCGCCGCGCCCGGCGCGTCGCCGAGGAGCACGGGCTGCACCATCTGGGGGTCCAGGTCCTCGTCCGGCACGGCGGGCAGAGCATGATCGCGGACGGCGACGAGAGCATCCTCGAACTCGCCGGGACCGAGGCCGCGCGCACCGGCGCGATCACCCTGAGCTGCGCGGTCGCCGTCGTCCGCGCCATCCACGCCGTCATGCGCACCGACTTCGCCGGGGCGCGGGAACTGCTGGAGGCGAACCAGCCGGTGATCACCCGGCTCAGGCTCACCGCGCTGCGGCAGTACGCCCTGATGGTGCGCGCCGTGCTCGCCGCCCACCAGGCCGACCGCGCGGGTATGGAACGGGCGCTGGACGACTTCCGCGCCGCGGGCGGCGAGGACGCACAGGAGCGCGTGCTCAGCATCGGGATGGGGCGGGTGTTCTGTTCCCTGCTGGAGGAGGACTTCGCCCGTGCCCGCGACGAGCTGCGCCAGGTGTCTGCTTTGGAGGAACGCAAGCCCAGCCGGTTCCACCTCGCGGGCCAGCACGGCCTTCGGCTGCTGGTCGAAGCCGTGGCGGACACGGAACCGTCCGAAGTGGACTACGAATCGGCAGCGGGCGGGCTGCGCTGGAACCGCCAGTTCGCCCGGCTCGCCGAAGCGGTCCGGCTCGGGCGGCTCGGCCGCGTCGAGGAGGCGAACGCCGCCGCCACCCTCGCGCTGGAGGCCGCCGAGCTGTACCCGGTGGCCCGGCATCTCGCGCTGCGCCTGGTGGCCGCCTGCGCCGCCGCCGACGGCTGGGGCGAGCCCGTGACCTGGCTCAAGGAAGCCGAGGAATACTTCCACACCGCCGGGATCCCCGCCGTCGCCAGTGCCTGCCGGGGCCTGCTGCGCGGCATCGGTGCCCCGGTCCGGCAGCGCCGCACGGGCATCGACCGGGTGCCGGACGACCTGCGCGCGGCGGGGATCACCGTGCGGGAGTACGAGGTCCTGGTGCTGGTCGCCGACCGGCTGGGCAACAAGGACATCGCGCAACGCCTGCACATCTCGCCCCGCACGGTGGAGAAGCACGTCGCGAGCCTGATGGCCAAGGCCCAGCGCGCCGACCGCGCCGCCCTGGTCGACTACGCCGCGGGCCTCCCCGGCCTGCGGTGACACGCCTCCAGGTCCGTGAAGGACTCCTTACCGGCACTGAGCGCCGGTAAGGAGTCCTTCACGGCATGGCGACCCCGGATGTGCCAGCCGGGTCACGTGACGGTGACCGGGTGCGCGACGACCGCGCCGAACAGGTAGCCCTGGGTGTTGTACGGCGCGACGTCCGGCTGGGTGACACCGCTCGAATCCGTGGCCCGCGCGCGGACGGTGTAGGAACCCGGCCCCGGCGGGCGCCACGGAATCGCCCACCGCTGCCAGCCGTGCCCGGCGCCCATCGGGGTGGTGTGCCGCCAGGTCCGCCCGCCGTCGGTGCTGACCTCCACCCGCCGCACCCGTCCGGTCCCCGACCACGACCGGCCGCGCAGGACGTGCTCGCGGCCGCCGCCGAGGGTCGCCGCCCACGGCAGTTCGAACGCGCTCTTGGTGTTCTGCCGGGTGACCAGTTCGCCGCCGGCCGGATACCCGGGGCCGACGAGCCGGTAGTACTGCGTGTTCCACGGCGAGTACAGCGGCCGGTCCGCCACCTCGATCCGGCCGAGCCATTTGATCGACGAGATGCCGATCCAGTCCGGGACCACCAGCCGCACCGGGAAACCGTGGTCCGGCGGCAGGGGTTCGCCGTTCATCTCGTACGCGAGCAGCACGTCTCGGAGCGCCTTGCGCACCGGCAGCGGGCGCCGGACCCGGCCGAGGTTCACCCCGCCCGTGACGTACTCGCGGTCGAGGCCCTTCGGCAGGATGTCCACCGCGGACGTGGTCAGGCCCGCGCGGCGCAGCACCGTCCCGAGCGGCACGCCCCGCCAGCGCGCGACGCCGACCGCGCCGAGGCCCCATGCCGTGCCCTCGACCCGTTGTCCCTGCTGGCTGGTGAAGAAACTCCGGCCGTTCCCCGCGCATTCGATCCGCGCGGTGACCGTTCGCGAGGGCAGCCGCCGCAGGTCGTCGTAGCCGAACTCGACCGGGCGATCCTCGGGCGGCGCGCCACGCAGGCCGCTGCCCCACAGTTTCAGCCGCCAGCCCGCCGCGTCGATGCGAGGCGTCTCGGTGTGGTCCCGCACGAAGAACCGGTCGACCGGGACGAGCTCACCCTGCCCGCTCATCGACTCCCAGCGCATCTCCGCGTTGCTGCCGTAGACGACGAACTTGTCCGCGGGCAACGGTTTCACGATCGGGCTCGCCGCCGACGCCCGCCCCGTCCACAGTGGACCGGCCGAGACGGCCGCGCCCACCACCCCGGCCAGCCGCAACGCGGTACGCCGCGACAGCCCGGCCAGGCGGCTCCGGTCGTACTCGGTTTCTTCGGTCTCCCGCATGGGACGTCACGATGCCCTGGTCCGCGCCCCGCTGTCCTCCACGTCCATCAGGCGAGACAGCACTCAGGAGTCTTGCTGCTCGTCGAGTCCATCGCGGTCGGCCCATTCGAGGAGAGTCTCCAGCGAATACGCCGTGTCGTCGATTCCCGCGTGGAGGTCGCCGAGTTCCGCGAAGCGCGCGGGCACTGTCGCGATCGTGCAGTCCCGCGGTTCGACGTCGTCGATCTCGTCCCAGCGGATCGGGGTGGACACCGTGCCCTCGGGCACGCCGCGGACCGAGTAGGCGCTGGCGATCGTGTGATCCCTGGCGTTCTGGTTGTAGTCGACGAACAGCATCGCCGGGTCACGATCCTTGCGCCACCACGTCGTGGTCACGTCATCCGGCGCACGGCGCTCGACCTCCTTGGCGAAGGCCAGCGCCGCACGCCGGACGTCGGCGAATCCCCAGCGCGGTTCGATCCGGACGTAGATGTGCAGTCCCCTGCCGCCCGAAGTCTTGGGCCAGCCGGCCGCGCCCAGTTCGTCGAGCACCTCGTGGGCGACGTGCGCGACCCGCCGGACGCGGTCGAAGCCGCAGTCGGGCATCGGGTCGAGGTCGATCCGCCACTCGTCCGGCCGCTCGGTGTCGGAGCGTCGCGAGTTCCACGGGTGAAACTCCACAGTGGACATCTGGACCGCCCACGCGACGCTCGCCAGCTCCGTCACGCACAGTTCGTACGCGTGCCGACCGTAACGCGGGAAGTCCACGCGCACGGTCTCCAGCCACGGCGGCGCGCCGTGCGGGACCCGCTTCTGGTGGACCTTCTCCCCCGCCACGCCGGACGGGAACCGATGCAGCATGCACGGCCGCTCGCGCAGCGCGCGCACGATCCCGTCCCCCACCGACAGGTAGTAGTTGACCAGGTCGAGCTTGGTTTCCCCGCGGGCGGGGAAGTAGACCCGGTCCGGGTTGGAGACACGCACCGTCCGGTCCCCGACCTCGATCTCCACCGCGGAATCCTTCGCCATGGAAGAGAACGTAACCGCAAACCGGCCCGCTACGCCTCTTCTGCGCCGTTACTCGCGGGTCGCCGTCCGGCGGGTTGCCACTCGTGTGTCGTCGCACACCGCACGAAGCCGGCCACGAGCTTGGTGCCGTCGTCCGCCCGGGTGGCCAGTACGGTTTTGCTCGGCGCGATTCCCCGCAGCGGGATCAGCTCCAGGTCCGGCCGGACGAGCTGACCGTGGCTCAGCGCGACGACGGCGAGTGTCTGGCCGGACGCGACGAGTTCCCACGTGTCGTCGAGCGCGGGCATCGAGGGTCCGGCCGGAGTGACATGACCGTCCGGGCGTGGTTCGAGACGCCAGAAAGCCCGCACGTCCGGGTCGAGATCGGGTACCCACGGCATCGGCTCGTCGGCGATGTCCTCCATCGTGACGAATGCCCGGCCTGCCAGGCGGTGACCACGGGGGACCACGAGGAGCCGAGGTTCGTCGTGGAGCGGCGTGATGTGCAGGCCCGCCGTGGGGAACGGCAGGCGCACGACCGCGACGTCCACCTGCCGGTTGAGCAGGACCTCGGCCGGGCGCCGCCAGCCCAGATACATCGTCCGGACGGTGACGCCCGGGTGCGCACCCCGAAACTCGCGGACGACCGGGGTGACGACGAGGCCGGGTGAATAGCCGACCGTCAGGGAGCCGTGCCCAGGGATGTTCCGCGCGGCCGCGGTGGCCTCGGCCGCCGCACGCAGCAGCGCCCGCGCCTTGGGCAGGAACGCCTCACCGGCCTCGCTGAGCTGTGCTCCCTGCGCTGTCCGGTCCAGCAGTCTCACGCCGAGTTGCTGCTCGAGATCGCGGATCTGCCGGCTCAGCGTGGGTTGTCCGACATGCAGAGCCGCCGCGGCCCGGCCGAAGTGCGCGTGCTCGGCGACCGCCACGAAGTACCGGACGACGCGGAGATCGAGGTCCGGCGACGGCTTGAACTCACCCACCGCCGAATCGTAACCGGCCGGTCTTCGACAGCACCACTTACGCGGGCCAGGGCTGATGCGCACCAGGCATGAGCCTTGCAAAACCGGCATTGGATTCCGCCGGCCGCGGGAAGATAAATTGAGTCCACAAGCGACAGGAGCACGAAATGACTGTGGATTCCCGACCACGCCTCCGTCCACGAGATTCAGCTCTGTTCGCAGTGGACACACCTACGAAGTGGCCCGGAGGCAAGCAAGCCGCGGTGATGATCACCGCGGCGCTGGAACTGTGGTCGCCGGGCAGCTGGCCGCCGTATGCCCCGATGGCGGCCGCGTGGCCGACGCCGGGCCAGTACGACACGCACAGTGTGTCGTGGTCGGAGTACGGGGTGACAACGGGAGTCTTCCGCCTGCTCGACATTCTGCGCGCACACGAAACACCCGCCACATTCGGGATCAACGCGCTCGTAGCCGAACGCTTTCCCGAGTCGGTATCGGCGGTTTACGAATCAGGACACGAAGTCGCCGCCCATTCCTATGATCAGGACGTCATGCCGGCCGCCCTCGACACCGCGGCCGAGCGTGAGAACATCCGCACCTGCACGGAGATCCTCGAATCCCTCGGCGGAGTCCGTCCGGTCGGCTGGATGAGCCCGCGAGCCTGCGCCTCACCGCGGACCGCGGATTTGCTGGCCGAGGCCGGGTATACGTGGACAGGCGATTACAACGACCACGAATTGCCGCAAGTGGTGCCGACACCCGCCGGCCCGCTCGTCGCCATCATGCACAGCGAATTTTCCGACGTCCGCTTCTCCGGCACCCCGCGCGCGTTCCTGGACGTGCACACGGACCTGCTCGACCATGTGCTGAGCGCGCCGAGTCCCGGCATTCTCAACGTGACCGTCCACGCGCACGTCGGCGGCAGGCCGTTGTTGTCGGACATGTTCGATCGGCTCCTCGGCCAGATCGACAAGCATCGGGACGATGTCTGGCTCGCGACCCATCAGCAGGTCGCCGAGCTGATCCTCGACAACCACACGAGCTGAGCGGAGGAAACAGACCGATGTCTCGCACACTCGTCATCGGCGGAACCGGCGCCATGGGCAGCCGGGTCGTCCGGCGTCTCCTGCAAACGCCGGACGCGGAGGTCACCGTGTTCACTCGTGATCCCTCCTCGCCGGGGGCCGGGAAAATCCTCGATCTCGACCGCGACCGGGTCCGGCTCGTCGCGGGTGATCTGAACGTGCCTGAGTCCGTCACGGCGGCCATGGGTGACGTGGACCGGGTCTTCTGCAACACCGACTTCTTCGGTAACGGGAGCGTCCTGGCCGAACATCGCCAAGGAATCGCGGTTCTCGAAGCGGCGAGGGCCGCATCGGTCGAGAAGTTCATCTGGTCCTCGCTCGACCATGCCGCCGTCCTCACCGCCGGGAACACTCCTGTCCCCCACTACGACGCGAAGGCTTCGGTCGCCGCGCACATCGGCACCCTTCGCTCCGAGGAGCTGATGCAGCGCGACGCCGACGCGTGGTTCACCGATCACGTGTCGATCCTCACGACGTCTTCGTATTTCGAGAACCTCCAGTCGCGGCTCACTCCAGAGCCGGGTGTGCTTCCCGACGGCCGTGACGGCCTGGTGTTCACCCTTCCCCTCGGAACGGGAAAATATCCGCTCATCGGCCTGGACGACATCGCCTGGTTCGCCGGCTTCGTGTTCGATCACTGGCAGGACTGGGGAAGCCGCGATCTGGCGATCACCGCGGACAGCCTCACCGGCCACGAGATCGCCGAGACCTTCGAACGGGTCACCGGAACGCCGAGCGGCTACCAGCCCCTGTCGCTGACCACGCTGGAATCGTCCATGCCGGTCGCCGGGCACGATTTCGCCGCCATGTTCCGGTTCTTCCAGGAACGTGACGTCTTCCAGCTCGACCGCGATGTCGCGCTCCTGCGCCGGATCCATCCGAAGATGATGACCTTCGAGGACTGGCTTCGCACCACCGAGTGGGACGGCAGCAGGCAGGACGTGCAGAAGTTTCCCCTTCGCCCGCGCCGCTGAGCCGGCGCGCTGCCGGACTTCACCGGAGCTGCTCAGACCGCGACCGCGTGCTTGCCGTGCGGGCGGTCGTCGGCCGCCTGGTCGAGGATGCGGTTGGCCACCCGGCCGAGCGCCGCGTGCAGTTCGTCGTGTCCTTCGGGGCCCCAGTCCTGGAGCCGCTCGGCCAGCCAGTCCTTCCAGGCCCCGATGAGCTTGTCGAGTTCGGCGAGCCCGAGTTCGGTGGTCGCCCACTGGCCGCCGCGATAGGTCAGGTGCCCGGTCAGCTCCAGCCTCGCGAACGCGGGCTCGAACACCTCCGGCGGGACGCCGTAACGCTCGCCGATGACCGTCAGCGACGTCGGCTTGTCACGGCGTTCCCGCAGCCGTACCTGCCCGACGCACCACAGTCCGCCGCGGTCCAGTTCGCAGCCGGAACGCGCGACGATCCCGGCGGACGCCGCACGTCCCTCGCGCGCGAGGATCCGGCCCACCGCGCGTTCCAGGTCCTGGTCGCGGTCGCTCGGGTCCGGCATCGCGAAACCGTCGCCGAGGTCCGGGGCGCCGGCGCGGGCGGTGTCGCGCAGCGGGACCTCCTTGAGGAAGAAGGCCAGCACGAGCGCCACCAGGCCGACCGGCGCGGCGTAGAGGAACACGGAGTGGATCGAATCGCTGTAGGCCTGGATGTACGGGGCCGCCACCGGCTCCGGCAGTTTGTGTAGCGCGATCGGGACCTGCACGGCCTGCGGATTGATCCCGGGCGGCAGCGGGTGTTCCGCCGACGCCTTCGCCATGTTCGGCGCCAGCTGGTTGGCGTAGATCGTGCCGAAGATGGCCGCGCCGAACGAGGATCCCATGGACCGCAGGAAGGTCACCCCGGACGTCGCGACGCCCAGATCCCGGTATTCGGCGGTGTTCTGCACGACGATGACCAGCACCTGCATGCTCAGCCCGATGCCAAGACCGAGCACCGCGAAGTAGGCCGACATCTCCCAGAACCCGCTCGCCGGGGTCAGTCGCGAAAGCAGGTACAGCCCGGCCGTCAGCCCGACGCCGCCGAGGATCGGGAAGATCTTGTACCGCCCCGTCTTGCCGACCAGGTTGCCCGCGAAGACGCCCGCGATCAGCAGCGCGATCACCATCGGCAGCATCCGCACACCGGAGCTCGTCGCCGAGATGCCGTGCACGTACTGCAGATACGTCGGCAGGTAGGACAGCGCCCCGAGCATCGCGAACCCGACGACGAAGCTCAGGATCGCCGACACGGTGAACACCGGGTTCCGGAACAAGCGCATCGGCAGGGTCGGTTCCGTCGCCCGTTTCTCCGCGAAGACGAACAGCACCAGCAGGATCACCGAGCCGGCGGCCATGCCGATGATCGTCGGCGAGTCCCACGCGTACTGCGTCCCGCCCCAGCTGGTCACCAGCGTCAGCCCGGTCGCGGCGAGGCCGATGAGCAGGATGCCCAGGTAGTCGATCACCGGCTTCGCCGCGGCCTTCACGCTCGGCATCGCGCTCGCCGCGACGATCAGCACGACCACCGCGACCGGGACGTTGACGTAGAACGCCCAGCGCCACGAAAGGTGATCCACGAACAGGCCGCCCAGCATCGGCCCGAGCACCGTGACGACACCGAACACCGAGCCGAGGACACCCTGGTACTTGCCGCGGTCGCGCAGCGGGACGACGTCGGCCACCAGCGCGGTCGCGGTGACCATCAGCCCGCCCGCGCCCAGCCCCTGCACCGCCCGCGCCACGATCAGCCAGATCATGTCGTTCGCGAACCCGCAGAAGAACGAGCCGCCGGTGAACACGATCACCGACAGCTGGAACATCAGCTTGCGGCCGAACAGGTCGCCGAGCTTCCCGACGACCGCGGTCATGATCGTCTCAGCGAGCAGGTACGAGGTGATCACCCAGGACAGGTGCCCGGCGCCGCCGAGATCGCCGAGGGGAGGGGGGGGCGCGCGGGCCCCCCAAGAGGGGGGGCCCGCCCCCCCCCCCCAGCCCCCCGAGAGCCCCGCGCCCACCCCCCGTT
>NZ_JBHYIQ010000001.1:175880-185683 GCF_042739895.1 Amycolatopsis sp. NPDC059021 | reverse complement strand
GGTCGGCGTTCACACCCCCGCCCGGGGGCCGGCCGCCGCGAGTCCCGCCGCGCTTGGGGGGCCGCGGGGCCCCCCCCATCGTCTGGTCCAGCGCCGCGAGCAGCATGCCGAGCATGACCGCGGCGAACACCGCGTTGACCCGTTTGCGGCTCAGCTCCGGCGGCGCGGTGTCCTGCCGTCCGCTGTCCACGGTCGTCGTCATCGCACCCTCCCGGCTGTCCGGCCTTCAACGTATTGGCCGGGTCAGCTCCGCTCCACTGTGGATTGATCACCTGATGCGGTGAACCCGCCCAGGAACCAGCGCTCCGGCGGCGGTGGTTCGAGCGCCGCGGCGAGTTCGCCCGCCACCGCGTCCGCGATGTCTTCGACGTCCCAGACGTCCCGGCGCAGCACCGGCGCCTTGACCGCGGGCTGCCGGACGACGTGCAGATGCCCGTCGGCGAGCCGGAGCACCTGGCCGTTCAACGCCGCCGAAAGGTCGCTGAGCAGGTACGTGACCAGCGGTGCGACCAGGTCCGGTGTCAGCGCGGGGTTCCCGTGCAGGCGCGCGTTGGGGCTCTCCCGCATCATCCGCGTCCACGCGATCGGGCACACCGCGTTCACGCGGACGCCGTGCTCGCCGACGTCGGCCGCCCACGAGTAGGTCAGCGAGGCGACCGCGCCCTTCGACGCCGAATACGCGGCGGCCCCGCGCTGGCCGATCATCGACCCGGACGTCAGGTTCACGACCGCCCCGGATCGCCGGGCGACCATCCGCTTCAACGCGGCGGAACCGCAGTACAGCGGTCCGAGGACGTTCGTCTCGACGAGTGCGCGGGTCCGGTCCGCGTCGTCGTCCTCCCACGGCTTGACGTGATAGTTCACCGCCGCGTTGTTGACCAGGCCGTCGATCCCGCCGAACTCGCTCACACAGCGTTCGATCAGTGAAGACGCATATGCCGCATCGGAAACATCTCCGGCATCCGCGACCGCTTGTCCCCCTGCCGCCCTGATGTCTTCGGCGGTCTCCTCGGCTGACTCCGCGTCGATGTCGTTGACGACGACCGCGGCCCCGGCCGCCGCCGCGTGCCGCGCGAACGCCTTTCCCAAGCCCTGCCCCGCCCCGGTGACCACCACGGATCGTCCGTCCAGAACTCCCATGGTCCCAGTGTGGCGCTCAGCGCGGGAGGCTGCCGGATTCCCGCGCCGGGCGGCTGAGGCGCTCCAGTGCCAGTTGCTCGAGATGACCCGCCGCGGCGCGTGTGCCCCCGGCGGTACGGAAGGATCGCCCGATCGCCTCGGCGGCGCGCCGATAGCCGGGCTCGGTCAGGACCTTCCCGACCGCGTCCGCGATGCGCCCGGCGTCCGAGCGGCCGAACCGCAACCGGACGCCCGCCCCGGCGTCGGCGACCTGCCCGGCCACGATCGGCTGATCGTCGCGGATCGGGGCGACCACCAGCGGGACGCCGTGCCACAGCGCCTCGCAGACGGTGTTGTGCCCGGCGTGGCACACCACGGCGTCCATCCGAGCCAGCAACGGGAGCTGCGGGATTTCCCGGCGTACCAAGACATTCTCCGGCGTCGGCCCCAGCACGCCGCCGGGATCCACGATCACCGCGCGCCGGTCCGTGCCGTCGAACGCCCCGGCGGCCGCGGTGAGGAATCCCGCCGCGGCGTCGGCGTTCGCGGTCCCGAGCGTGACGAGCACGGTGGGCACCTCCGCGTCGAGCCACGCCCACGGGAAGTCCGTTGTGGACGGACGAGCCGTGATCGACGGGCCGACCAGCCACACCGCGGGCGGCAGTTCGGCGGCGCCGAGCAGCCGTCGGGTGGTGAACGCGAGGACGCCGTGCGGGGAGAAGCGCGGATCCGCCGTGCCCCGGCCGCCCGCGATCCGCGCCCGCAGCCCGGTGAGCAGTTCGTCGACCCAGGCGGCCACCTTGGGCATCCCGGCCAGCGGGTCGATCAGTTCGGCCGACGTCGTCGCCGAGGTCGCCCACGACAGCCCGCGCGCGTCGGCGATCAGCCCGCCGGCCAGCGCCTGCTGATCGGCGACCACGACGTGCGGACCGAACGTGTCGATCGCGGCGTGCACACCGGGTGCCATCGCGTCGGCCAGCGGGATCAGGAAGTCCTCCCACAGGAACCGCAGCGCGGCGGGGCCTTTCAGATCCGGGGTCCGCACGGGTCCGGTCTCGGGGATCGCGCAGCCGAAGATCTCCGCGCCGGGCCCGGCGAGCTTGCGCAGCACCGTTTCGTGCCCCGCCCAGGCCACGTGATGGCCGCGCGCGGCCAGTTCCGCGGCGACCCCGGCGGCCGGGTTGACGTGCCCGGTCAGGGGCGGGACGACGAAGAGGAACCGGGCCACTAGGCCTGCACCGCCGCCCGGCTCCGGCTGGTCTCGTGGATCCACTCGAGAATCGCGTCGATCGTTTCCGCGGTGCGTTCCACGAGCACCGAGTGTCCCTGATCCGGCAGCACCAGCGTCCGGCAGTGCGTCAGGCTCGCTTCGAGCTGCGGGACCTGTTCCGACAGCCCCGAGTCGCCGCCGAACACGGCCAGCACCGGGCACCGCACGGCCGAAAGGTCCGGATCGATGGTGCTGCTGTGCGGGATGTCCTCGGCCATCGTCGTGGCCTGGAGGATCTTGTTCGCCGCCTTCGAAAGCCGGGCGGTGTGCGCGCCGTGGTTCGCCGCGATCCAGTCGAACGCGCCCTCGACGGCGAGCCGGTTCTTCGCGTCCGCCAGGCCGTCGGCCATGTGCCGGGTCCACACCGGCGTCGGCGGTTCGGCCTCGATCGCGATGACGCTGGCGACGCGGTCCGGCCGGGCGGCGGCGAGCCCGTACGCGACCGAGCCGCCGAACGAGTTGCCCACGACGTGCACCGGGCGCGTGATGCCGAGCGCGTCGAGCAGCGCGTCCAGATCGTCCACGAACTGTTCGAGCCGGTAGCCGGACGCGGGCCGGGTGGTACGGCCGTGCCCGCGCAGGTCGTACATGACCACGTCGATCCCCCGCTCCGCGAACGCGGGCCCGAGCGTGAAGTAGTAGCTGGCAAGGCTGTCGGTCAGCAATCCGTGGACGCACACCAGGATCGGCGCCTCGGTATCGGGCGGGGACAGCCGCTGGACGTGGACGTCCAGCTCGCCCGCGCGGACCTTGCTCACGAGGTTGCCGCCGCGCGGAGCGACGTCACGATATACCGGACGAGTTCGCCGACGGTCAGCGCGATGATCTCCTCCAGATCGCGTTCGGCGATGAACGTCGCGAAGTTGACCCGCTCGCCGTAGTGCTCGCGCAGCTGGCCGGAGAGCGCGACGAGGTCGACGCTCTCCAGTTCGAGATCGTCGTGGAACGTGGTGTCCATCGTGATCTCGGCGTCGTCCAGCCCGTACTCGTCCAGCAGCCCGCGCAGCATGGTGGCGAGGTCCGCCAGCACGGTCGCCTCTTCCGCGGCCGTCTCCGGACGCGCCGTCTCGATGCTCACAGCTCTGTCTCCTTCTCTTCTTCCGTCCAAGCCACGACATACGCGCGCGGCGCGTGCTCGATGTCGCGGCAGCGCACCAGGTAATCCCGCCCGCCCGCACGAACCGTCAACCGCTCCGGCCCGGCTTCGACGACCTCGAAGTCCCGCGGTTCGCCACGCAGTCCGGTGCCACGGAGCTTCGCGACGGCTTCCTTCGCGGTCCAGAACCGCGCGAACCAGCGGTCGGGGGCGTCCGCGGACACCTCGTCGAAGAGCACCCGCTCCTCGTCGCCGAACGCCACCGCCAGTGTGGACGCGGCTTTCGGCGCGACCTCCTCGACGTCGATCCCGCATGGCCACGGCCGCGCGATCGCCACGCCGACGTCGCCGCGATGCGCCAGCGACACCGTGAGGTCCGGCAGCGTCCGCCCGTAGGCGCCGGTCACGAACGGGCGCCCCGCGCTGTCGTTGCCGACCCGCAGTTCCGCCGGGAAGATCTCGCCAGCGCCCTCATCCCACAAGCTGTTATCCCACAAAAAGTGCCTGACGGCGTCCTTCACCGCGATCCGCCCGAGCAGCCACTGCCGCCTGCCGCGCGGCGGATGCGCCTCGTAGGCCTCGCGTTCGGCTCCCGCCAGCATGTTGCGCATGATCAGGTCGCGGGTGGCCAGGTCCGGCCACTGCTCGCGGACCAGCGCCCAGCCCTCCGGCCGTGCCTGTGAAAGCGTGTACCGCTCCGGCCTGCGGTCCACCCGGCGGATCGCCGGGTTGCTGTCGAAGCGCCGGTCGCGCCAGCCGGTGAACTCGGCCCACACCTGTCCTTTGTGGACGAGCTGCATATCCGCCTCGAGTTCGGTATCGGTGACGTTCGTGATGCGCACCAGGCACTCCAGCCGCTCCCCCGGCGCGGGATGCGGGCCGTGGAACCGGATCTCGCGCATCCCGACCGGGAACACCGTGCTCCGTTCGGGCAGCCGCGACATGATCCAGTAGCCCAGTACCTGGCCGACGTTGTCCAGCAGCGCGCCGGGCGCCGCCGGTGTCGTCAGCACCGCGCGGACATGCTTCTCCCCGGCTGCGATCAGCTCCTGCACGCCCTGGAACCCGGGGCCGTGGAACATCCAGCGCTCGCTGTACAACTCGGCCGCGGTCAGCTCCGGCTCGCTCTCCTCGGACGCCGCGAACCGCCACGGCTCCGGCGCGCGCCGCGCGTAGTCCGGCGCGAGTTCGACAACGGCCTGCGAATACCCCTCCAACGATGCGAGCACCCGGTCACGGCCTTGCGGCACCACGCGGACCGGGACCGTCACCGCGGGGATCGCGGTGATCCACTGCGTGAGCCGCACGTCGTGCACGGCCACGGCGTGCCGTCCGGGCACCGCCTGCTCGGCGAAGCCCATGAGGTGCTCGATCACCGTCGTCGCCGGGACCACCGGCCACCGATCGGCGGGTTCGGCCCGCTCGGGCTGCCGGAAGAAGCAGTGGTCGAGCAGGTAGGGCATGGTGTCGATCGACACGGTGAGCGTGGTCCGCAACTCCCGGGGCGCGACCACGCGCCGCCGTGCCGGTCGCGCGCCGCGCTGGGCGAGCACGTCCGTCGCCAGCGCGGCGGTGTCCTTGAGCAACGCGGAGAATTCGGCGGCGAGCGGGCCGTGCGCGGCCAGCGTGTCGAGACCATCCACAGTGGACTCCGTACGCGCGGGCGCGGTGAACCGGGCCCGGGTCCGGTCGTCCAGCGAGACCAGCTTGCCGCCCAGGTCCAGTTTCACCGCCTTGCCCCGGCGGACGACCGCCCGGCCGCCGGGCAACGCACTCGTATCGACGTCCAGGCCGTCGGCCCACAACGCGGTGGCGACGCGCCGCAGCTGTGCGAGCCCGTCACGCTGCGGCGAATGTGCCGACACCGCGAGGTGTTCGCGGCCGTGCAGGGTGTCGTCGATCAGCGAGCCGAGCTGCCCGGCGCCGACCTGGACGAACCCGCGGAAGCCCGCCGCGTACATCTCCTCGATCAGCGGCCGGAATCGCACGGGTTCCAGCAGATGACGGACGAACAGGTCCCGCACCGCCACCGTGTCGGCAGGGTACGGCGCCACCGTGGTGGCCGACCACACCGGCAGCCGGGCCGGATTCAGGCTCAGCCGCTCCGCGCCGTCCCGGATCGGGTCGAGGTACGGCCGCAGCATCGGCGTGTGGAACCCGGACCGGAAGGGCAGCACCTGCGCGAGCACACCCTGGTCGCGGAACCGGCCGGCCAGCTCGGCGACCTCGGGCTCCGGCCCGCAGATCATCGCCTGGTTCGGCGCGTTGTCGTGGGAGAGCACGACGTCCTCGCGTCCGTCCAGTTCGGACAGTACCCGCGGCGCGGGCGCGCCGATCGCGGCGAAGGCGAGACCGGGGACCACCAGCGCGTCCGGGTCGAATCCGGCGAGGAACGCGTCGACCTCGTCCTCGGCGTGGATCCCGGCCGCCGCCATCGCCGTCCATTCGCCGAGGCTGTGCCCGGCCAGCGCGTCCGGGGTCACGCCGAGCCGTACCAGCGCGGCGTGCAGCAGCCTGCCGAGCCCGAACACCGCGGCGCCGTGCCTGCCGATGTCGCCGATCTCGACGTCCGCCTGCTGCCACGACAGTCCGAAATGCCGTGCGACATCAGCGCAGTTCGGCGTGAACTCGGCCTCCAGTCCTGGAAAGACGAACGCGAGTTTTCCGCTGCGCAGCAAGGGGTGCGGCGCGAACCAGACGTCGTTGCGGCCGCTGAGGCCCTTGCCCCGTGCGACCGCTTTCCGTGCCAGCGCGAGACGTTTCGCCGTCGGATCGACGATGCCGAGCCGTACCGGCCCCTCCCCGCTCTCGCGGGCGAGGACGTCCTGGTCGGCGCCGTCGAGGAGCGCCGCCATCTCGTCCACTGTGGACGCGGCGAGCCGCACGACCCGTTCGGGCTCGCGCACCGACACGACCGGGGCAGCGCTGTCCGGCGCCTGTTCGAGTACGACGTGGGCGTTGATCCCGCCGAACCCGAACGCGTTGACGCCCGCGCGGCGCACGCCGTCGCCCTCCCACGGTCGCGCCGCGTCGAGCGGGACGAACCGGGTCCGCGCGAGATCCGGATGCGGATCGTCGCAGTGCAGCGTCGGCGGCAGGACGCCGTGGTGCACGGCCAGCGCGGCCTTGATCAGCCCGGCGATCCCGGCGGCGGGCATGGTGTGCCCGATCATCGACTTGACCGACCCGATCACCGCGGTGTCCCCCGGCGTGCCGAAAACCTCGGCCAGCGTGGCGAGTTCGGCCGCGTCGCCGGCCGGGGTCGCGGTGCCGTGTGCCTCCAGCAGGCCCAGCGCGCCCGGCCGGGCGGGGTCGAGACCGGCGGCCTCCCACGCCTGCCGGACCGCGCGGACCTGGCCGCCGGTGTCGGGATTCGCGAGACTCGCGGTGCGGCCGTCGCTCGCCACTCCGGTCCCGGTGATCACCGCGTAGATTCGGTCCCCGTCGCGTTCGGCGTCGGCGAGCCGCTTCAGGACGACGACGCCGGTGCCCTCACCGATCAGCACGCCGTCCGCGTCGCGGTGGAACGGCCGGATGCGTTCACTCGGCGACAACGCGCCGAGCTGGTTGAACACGCTCCAGAACGTCACATCGTGACAGTGATGGACTCCGCCGGCCAGCACGACGTC
Organism: Amycolatopsis sp. NPDC059021; assembly: GCF_042739895.1. Taxonomy (NCBI): domain Bacteria; kingdom Bacillati; phylum Actinomycetota; class Actinomycetes; order Pseudonocardiales; family Pseudonocardiaceae; genus Amycolatopsis; species Amycolatopsis sp. NPDC059021. The sequence continues at coordinate 178,569 of NZ_JBHYIQ010000001.1, read as the reverse complement.
GCACCGTCCACTATGGAGTTCTCGGATCGCGTGGTCGACGGCGATGAGCGACGACGCGCACGCGGCGTCCACTGTGTACGCCGGGCCGCGCAGGTCGAGCCGGTTGGCCAGCCGCGACGCGGCCAGGTTCGGCACGAGCCCGATCGCGGACTCCGGCGCCTCCGGGCCGAGCCGGGCGGTGAACGCTTCCCGGACCTCATCGAGCCGGTCGGCGCCGAGCTCGGGCAGTAGCTCGCTCAGGGTGTGGACCAGCTGGGTGGCCGTGCGGACGCGCTGATCGAGCCGCACCAGGCCGGGAGTGAGGTAACCGCCGCGGCCGAGGATCACCCCCGCCTTCGCCCGTTCGCCGGGCAGCCGCTCCGGGCCGCCCGCGTCGGCGATGGCCTCGGCGGCGACCCGCAACGCGATCAGCTGGTCGGGTTCGGTCGCGGGCACGGAGTTCGGCATGATCCCGAATCCCGTGACGTCCACTTCGGCCAGTTCGTCGACGAAACCGCCGCGCCTGCAGTAGATCCGGTCCGCCCGCGACGGCTCGTCCGGGGCGTAGTGGACCGCGTCCCAGCGCTCCGCCGGGACGGTGGTGATGGCATCGACACCACCGGCGAGGTTCCGCCAGTAGGTGCCGAGGTCGGGGGCGCCGGGCAGCAGCACCGACATCCCCACGATCGCGACCGGGTCCGGCACGTCACCACCCCGAAGCGGTGTAGACGACCGACGCGGCGTCGGCCGGGCCCCACGCCAGCTCACGCAGGAGGCTCATGGTGCCTTCCTCCGGGTCGATCAGCTCGATCCCGCGCCGGGCGTAGTCCCGCATCAGTTCCGGCGTGACCATGCCGTCGTGCGTGCCGGTCGGCGCCCACGGTCCCCAGTGGACGGTCACCGCCCTGCCGGAAACCGGCCAGCGGCGGCCGAAACTCTCCAGCGCGTCGTTCGCGGCGGCGTAGTCGGACTGGCCCCTGTTGCCCAGCGTCGCCGCGATACTCCCGAACAACGCCACGAACCGCGGCGGAGCGGGGAGTTCGGCGGTCGCGTCGAGCAACGCCTGCGCGCCGTCGACCTTCGTGCCGAACACCCGCTCGAACGACTCCGGCGGCTTCTCGGCGATGAGCTTGTCTTCGATGACGCCTGCCGCGTACACGATGCCGTCGAGCCTGCCGTGTTCGGCGTGGATCTCCTTGATCGCGCGGTGCACGGCCTCGGTGTCCCGCATGTCGACCGACTGGTAACGCACCGGCGCGCCCAGTTCGGCCAGCGTCCGCAGCGTGCTCCGCACCTCGCGCTCACCGAGAATCCGCGACACCGAACGCTCGATCTCGGCGGGCACCCGCTGTCCACTCGCGATCAGCGCGGCACGGATTTCCTTGGCGTCACGAGCGTTCGCGAACGCCGGGTCCTCCTCGGCGGGCGGCACCGGGGTGCGGCCGAGCAGCTCGAACCGGCACCGGGCCGCCGCGGCCAGCGTCGTCGCGAACCGGGCCGTGATGCCCTTGGCCCCGCCGACGAGCAGGACGACGGAGTCCCGGCCGAGGCCGATCGCCTCGGCCTCCGCCGCGCCGTCGCCCGCCGGACCGGCGCCGGTGCTGCCGAGCAGGCCGAGCGGCTCTTCGGTCATCCGCAGGCCGCGGCGGGTGTCGCCGTCCCGCAGCACCACCGGTTCACGGTCCACAGTGGTCAGTTCCGCGACGAGCCCGGCCGCGACCTCGTCGATGTCCGTGCCCGCCGGGTGTTCGACCACCCTCGCGACGGTGTCCGGATATTCCCGCGACACCGACCGGAAGAATCCACGCAAACCTGGCCGGGGCCCGGCGGCGAGCAGCCAGCGCGGTCCGGCCGCGAGCACGGTGCGGTAGGGCTCGAACGCCTCCGGGAGCACCGGATCCGCGTGCACCACCCCATCGAAGGTCTGCCCGGTGGGCACCGCGGTGGCGAGGACCGCGTCGGCGCCGAGCCCGGTGAGGCGCGCGGCCACCGCGTCGGCCAGCTCGCCGTCGCCCAGCACCAGGAACCGGGACCCGGCCACGTCCACGACGGCGGGTTCCAGCTCGAACGGCGTCATCACCAGGCGTTTCGGCGCGACGATGACCGGTGGCTCTTCGCCGGGCTTCTCGGGTTCCGTCGGCGCGGCGGGCTGCTCGCCGTCGATCAGGTCCGCGATACCCGCCGCCGTCCGGGCCTTGGCCAGCTCTTCGACGTCGAAGTCCGCAGTGGACAGTCCCAGCCTGCTCGCCAGTTCTCCGGCGATCTCGGCGCGCTTGATCGAATCCACGCTCAAGTCGGCTTCGAGATCCAGGCCCGGCTCGATCATCTCGGCCGGATACCCGGTCCGCTCCCCGATCACCTCGACCACCACCGCCAGCACGGACCTGCCCGGCTCGGCAGCCGGAACCGATGGCGCGGCAGGCGCGCGGCCACCGATCAGTTCGGCGATCCCCGCCGCGGTCCGCGCCTTCGACAACTCCTCGACGTCCAGATCCGCACCGGACAGCCCCAGCCGCGACGCCAGCTCCCCCGCGATTTCCGCGCGCTTGATCGAATCCACGCTCAGATCGGCTTCCAGATCCAAGCCCGGCTCGATCATCTCCGCCGGATAGCCCGTCCGCTCCCCGATCACCTCGACCACCACCGCCAGCACCGGCCGGTCCGGCTCGGGCGCCGAAGGCGTGGGAGCTGGAGGCGTGGGAGCCGGTTC
>NZ_JBHYIQ010000001.1:165230-175780 GCF_042739895.1 Amycolatopsis sp. NPDC059021 | reverse complement strand
GTCCGCTCCCCGATCACCTCGACCACCACCGCCAGCACCGGCCGGTCCGGCTCGGGCGCCGAAGGCGTGGGAGCTGGAGGCGTGGGAGCCGGTTCGCCGAGCACGACCGTCGACGGAACGACTGGGCTCAACGCGGTTTCCGCCTGGCCGAACGCCGGAGCCGCCGAAGGTTCGGCGCCGAGGTAGCCGAGCATCACGTCCCGCTGGGCCGCGACCATCTCCCGGCTCGTGCGCAGGAAGTCGGCGATCAACGCCTCCGCCCCCTGTTCGGGCTGAGGAGTGGCCACGAGTCCCTCCGAGATGCGTTGTGCCGGATGCAGGGCCGCGTCCGGAACTGTCCCGTCGGCGGTACGGAGCAGCTGCCCGTCCACCGTCCACCCCGGGCGGCGGGGCCTGGTGGTGGCCGCCGCGTCGACCGCGTCCCGGCCGCGGAACAGCCAGCCGGTCTCGACCTCGACACCGCACACCGCCAGCTCGGCGAGCGCGGTCAAGAAGCCCGGCAATCCCCGGCGGCCGGGCCGCTCCAGTGCGACAGTCCGGTGTGGACGGTCCTCGAGTACCGCCGAGACCAGTTTGGACAGTACCGCCCCCGGCCCGGCTTCGACGAACACCCGTGCCCCGGCGGCATACATCGCCTCCACCTGTTCGACGAACCGCACCGGCGCGCCCACCTGGGCGACCAGCTCCGCCCGGATGCCCTCGGCGTCGTCCGGGTAGACGTCGGCCGTGCGGTTGCCGTAGACCGGCGTCTCGGGCGCGACGAAGTCCACCTCGGCGAGGGTTTCTCCGAACGTTTCGCCAGCGGCCGCGACCAGCGGGCTGTGGAACGCGCAGGCGACCGGAAGCCGCTTCGCCCCGAGCCCGGCTTCGCGCAATCGCACCACAGCTTGGTCGACGTCGCCGGTCGGGCCGGAGATCACCGTCTGCTTCGGCGCGTTGTGATTGGCGACGACCACCGTGGCGAGTCCCGCGTCGGCCAGCACCTTGCCGACGTCGACCGCCGACCCGGTCACTGCCGCCATCGCTCCGGTGTCGCCCGAGCCGGCCGCGCCGAGGATCGCCTCGGCCCGTGCCCGGCTGCAGCGCAGCAACGCGTCCGGCCGCAGCGCTCCCGCCGCGGCGAGTGCCACCAGCTCGCCGTAGCTGTGCCCGGCCAGCATCGCGGGCCGCACCCCGGCCCTGGTCAGCAGGCGATGCGCCGCGAGTCCGGTGATCCCGAGCGCGGGCTGCGCGACCCGGGTGTCGGTGACCCGCGCGGCCTGCTCCCGGCGCGCCGCCTCGTCGAACACGGCGGGCGGGAACACCGCCGCGACCGCCTCCGGGTCCAGCCGGAGATAGCGGTGCAGCTCGGGGAAGGCCACGAACAACTCGGCGAACATGCCCGGCCGCTGGCTGCCCTGCCCGGGGAACACCATCGCGACGTCGCCGCCCACCGCGTCGGCGGCGAAGAAGAGCCCCTCGGCCCGCTCGCCGGTGATCGCCTTGCGCAGCAGACCGGTCAGCTCGTCCACAGTGGACGCCACCAGCGCGACCTCGGTCGCGCCACCGGCGGCCCTCGCGGCCTCGGCGCGTCCGGAAGCGGCGAACGCGAGATCCCGCAACCGCCACGGCCGGTATCCGGCGGGTACGTCCGCGAGCGCGAGCAGGTCCTTCAGCGCGGTCTCGTAGCCCTTGCCCGCGAAGGTGAACAGCTCGGCGGGCCATGCGTCGGCGGTCTGCGCGGGCGGGATGTCCTCGTGCGCGGCCAGCACGACGTGGAAGTTCGTGCCGCCGAAGCCGAACGCGCTGACCCCGGCGATCCGCTCGGCGGGCGGAGCCGCCCACGGCTGGGCCGAGGACTGGAACACGAACGGGCTGCGGCCGGCCTCCCAGGCCGGGTTCGGCGCTTCGATGTGCAGCGTCGGCGGCTTGACACCGGTGTGCACGGCGAGTGCCGTCTTGACCAGTCCCGCCAGCCCGGCCGCGCATTTCGTGTGCCCGATCTGGGATTTCACCGAGCCGACCACGCACGTGCCCGGCGCCGCGCCCGCTTCGGTGAACACCTTCGTCAGGGTGCCCAGCTCGGTCCGGTCGCCCACGACGGTCCCGGTGCCGTGCGCTTCGACCAGTCCCACCTGCGACGGGGAAATCCCGGCGTTGCGGTACGCGCGGGTGAGCGCCGCGTGCTGGCCTTCCGGCCGCGGCGCCGTCAGCCCCAGCGCGCGGCCGTCGCTCGCCGCGCCGACGCCCTTGATCACGGCGTAGACCCGGTCACCGTCGCGTTCCGCGTCCGCGAGCCGCTTCAGCGCGATGCACGCGACGCCCTCGCCGAGCGCGATGCCATCAGCCGCGCTGTCGAACGTCGCCGAACGCCCGGTGGGCGAAAGGGCGTGTGCCGAGGCGAAGAGCAGGTAGTCGTTGATGCCGTTGTGCAGGTCCGCGCCCCCGCACAGGACGAGGTCGCTCGTGCCCGCGGTCAGTTCCTTGCAGGCGACGTCCACCGCGGTGAGCGAGGAAGCGCAAGCCGCGTCGACGGTGTAGTTCGCCCCGCCGAGATCGAGCCGGTTCGCGATCCGCCCGGCGATGACGTTCGCCAGCACCCCGGGGAAGGAGTCTTCGGTGAGCCTCGGCAGCTGTTCGTCCAAAGCGGACGGAAGCTCGCCGAGATACGAGGGCAGGACCGTGCGCAGTGTCATCGCGTTGGACAGATCGCTGCCCGCCTCGGCGCCGAACACCACCGACGTCCGCGCGCGGTCGAACGCCCGGTCGGTGTATCCGGCGTCGGCCAGCGCGCGGTGCGCGGCCTCCAGCGCCAGCAACTGCACGGGTTCGATGCTCGCCAGCGACGACGGCGGGATGCCGTAAGCCAGCGGGTCGAACGGGATCTCCGGCAGGAACCCGCCCCAGCGCGAGGGCGTCCGCTCCCCGGCTCCGTCCTTGTCGTAATAGAGGGAGGCGTCCCAGCGCTGCGCCGGGACCTCGGTGACCGCGTCGTGTCCGGAAAGGACGTTCGCCCAGAAGGAGGCGAGATCCGGGGCGCCGGGGAACATGCAGGCCATCCCGACGATCGCGACGTCCAGGGGTTCCGGCGCCTGCCCGGCGGGCTCCCGGGCCAGTCCCAGGCTCTCGGCCCGGTCGCGGAGGAACGCGTCGGAGCCAGGACCGACCTCGGCGTGCAGATCGGCGACCGTGGTGATCGCCGCTCGCAGCACCGCGACCTCACCCGCCATGAACATGCCCTCGGCGAGCTGCCGTTCCTCGCCGACCTCGCGCAGTTCGTCCCCGACCCGCTCGATGCCCTTGCTGGCGAGCCGGAGCCTGCCCACATTGAGCTGTTCCAGCCGTTCCCAGGCGTCGCGGCTCGGCACGCCGCGCTCGGCCAGGTCCCGTTTGATCCGCTCGTACTCCTCGGTGAACGGGCTGCGCACACACCGCGTCGCGTGGCCCGGCGCGGTTTCGAGCAGGTCGGTGTGCGCGGCGGTGAGCAGCTGGCGCTGGAAGAGCGGCAGCACGGCGCCCGCGTCGACCGCCTCGCGGGTGAAGAGGTACGCGGTACCCATCAGGACGCCGATCGCCGCGCCGCGCGCGGTGAGCGGCGCCGCCAGCGCGCTGACCATCGCGCCCGAGCGCGCGTCGTGGACACCACCGGCGAACAGGACCTGGAGTTCCGCCGCCGCGCCCGGTGTCGTGGCGAGGAAGTCGTCGAGTACCCCGAGTTGCGCTTCCCACAACGGAAAGCTCGCGCGCGGGCCGACGTGTCCCCCGCATTCGGACCCTTCGAAGACGAATTTCCGCGCCCCCGCTTCGAGGAACTGCTTGAGCAGCCCTGGCGAGGGGACGTGCAGGAAGGTCGAGATCCCCGCCTCCTCCAGCGCCGCGGCCTGTGCCGGGCGCCCGCCCGCGATGATCGCGTGCGAGGGCCGGACCTCGCGGATCACCTCGAGCTGCGCGGCCTTCACGTGATCCGGGGCGAACCCGAGCACACCGACGCCCCACGGCGCCGTACCGACCGTCTCCCTGGTGCGTTCGAGCACCTCCCTGGTCTGTTCGGAGCCGGACAGCGCGAGCGCGATGAACGGCAGCGCCCCCGCGGCCGCGACCTCGGCGGCGAACGCGGCCTGATCGCTCACCCGGGTCATCGGCCCCTGCACCACCGGAAGCGCCGTGCCGAGCGCCCGCGCACCGGGGGACTCCGTGCCGAGCACCGGCCCGTCCGCGCCCAGCGCCGCGGCGATCGCGTCCCGGATCCCGCGGACGGTGGCGGTCACCGTACCCCAGCGGTCGCGGAACCGCGTGGCGAGGAAGACGTCCTGTCCCGCTTCCAGCCGTTCCCCGGTCGATCGCCTGGTCAGGACCCGGACGCCGTCGGCGACCGTCGTCTCGGAACCGTCGAGCCCGGTGAGCGCGACCGTAGTGGACGGCGGCAGATCCGGCTCGGCGAGCAGGGCCAGCTGCGTGTCGAGCACGACCCCGGCCGCTCCGCCGGCGACGGCCGCCGCCGCGGTGTGCGGGCCGATCCCGCCCGCCGCCCACACCGGGAGAGCGATCGTCTCGTCGGCCAGCAACGCCTGGAGCAGGACGAACGTGCTCAGCTCGCCGACCGGACCACCGCTTTCCCGGCCGCGGGCGATCAGGCCGTGGGCACCGCCGGCGGCCGCGCGCCGGGCCTGCGCGCGCGAGGTCACTTCGACGAGCACCCGGCGCCCGGGGAAGTCCCGTGCCGTACAAGGGGAATCCGAGGTCAGGAGCACGGTGTGCGCGGCCGCCGGGATCTCCCCCAGATGGGTGAGGCGCACCCCGAAGCCGGTGACCGGCCACTCCGCCAGCAGCGCCAGTTCGTCGTCGGCCGCGGTGCCGGGGGTGGTCAGGTCGAGCACGCCGAGCCCGCCGCCCCGCGCGGCGGCCGCGATGGCCCGCGCCGACGGCCTGTTCAGCGGATTCACGGCGATGACCGTGTCGGCGCTCTGCCGGGGATCGCCTTCCGACACACGCATGGGAACTCCCCAACGCACCAAAGAGTGAAGCAGTAACGGGGAGTACTTAAGCGTCTCGACCGGGACACGTCAACAACTCGCCGTGTTTTCTTCGCGCAGCTTCAAAAAGTCGTCGGGTCACCTGGGCCAGGACTCAAGAATTTAACGTCACCGTCATCCGCCCACGCCACGGGACCGACTTGCGCCCACACCGTAATGCATAGTAGTACCCGCCCGATCGGGCGACACCCGCCCAGACAGGGCAACCCTTCCCGGCCATCGGCGCAGTCCGAAAGGACTCGGTCGCTTACCCTACGCCTTTTGCCGACAGCCCCTCGGGGCCCCGCCGGAAACAAAAGGCATTCGAACGCCCCGCACGAAACGAGACTCGACACGAAAAGGGACGCCGCTTCGCCCGCCGCCCCCATTTCCTCCCCGTCCGGCAGCGACGCCATTACTATTTCCCCGGTCCACTCGCTTACCTTTACCTAACCCGGCCACCCGCTCCCGGCGGTTTTACCCCGGCACGGCATCCGCCGTGGTCGCACGGCCGCACCGGCACCACGGCACGATCCGGCACGAGCCCGGTGCCCGCCACCGGGAGCATCCACACTGCTACACCTCGTACCACTCACCTTTCGGTGAAAAATTCACCGAAAGGAACGTGAATCAATTTCCACAAATGACCGATGCCGACAACAGTCACCGAATCACTGTCCCCACTTGTCACATTCGTGAGGGTTGACAACGAGACCAGGGTTAGACACCCTGTCTATCCGTAGACCAACTGTCCACACCGGGAAGGCGACCATGACCCCCACGGCGCATCTCCTCGACGAGCGGTCGGGCCGGACCTACCCGCTCGACCCGCTGCGCTGGCGCGGCGACGACGGCGTACCACTGACCGTGCCGCCCCTGCGCGGCCTCACCCGCGCCGAGGTCGATTCCGGCACGCGCTCGCTCTGGCGCTACCGGGCCGCGCTTCCCGGGGACATCCGGCGTCCGGTTTCGCTCGGCGAAGGCTGCACTCCCCTGGTCGAGCTGCCCTGGGGTGGTGAAGCGACGCGGTTCAAGCTCGAGTGGTTCAACCCCACCGGCAGTTTCAAGGACCGGGGCAGTACGGTACTGCTCTCGCTGCTGGCCGGGCACGGGGTCACCGAGGTGCTGGAGGACAGCTCGGGCAACGGCGGCTCGTCGATCTCGGCCTACAGCGCCGCCGCCGGCATCCGCGCGAAGATCCTCGCGCCGGAATCGACGTCGCCGGCGAAGGTCCTGCAGAGCCGCGCTTACGGCGCCACGGTCGAACTCGTGCCCGGCACCCGCGACGACACCGCCGCCGAAGCGCTGCGGCGCTCCGCCGAGACCTGCTACGCCAGCCACAACTGGCACCCGTTCTTCTTGCAGGGCACCAAAACACTGGCCTACGAGCTGTGGGAGGACCTCGGCTTCACCGCTCCGGACAACGTCGTCACCGTCGCGGGCGCCGGCAGCATCGTGCTGGGCTGCGACCTCGGCTTCACCGAACTACTCGCCACCGGCGCGATCGACCGCCGCCCGCGGCTGCTCGTCGCCCAGCCCGCGAACTGCGCTCCCCTGCACGCGAGCTTCCAGTCCGCTGTGGACACTCCGGTGCCGACAGCCTTCGGGCCGACCATCGCCGAGGGCACCGCCATCCGCGAACCGGTCCGGTTGCCGGAGGTCCTCGCCGCGATCCGCCGGTCGAACGGAACCACCGTCGCGATCGAAGAAGCCGCCATCGCCGACGCGACACGCCGGCTCGCCGCGATCGGGCTCTACGCCGAGCCGACCAGCGCGACCGCGGCCGCCGCGCTCGACGTCTTCCGCGCCCAGGGCGTCATCCGGCCCGGGGAGACGACCGTGGTCATCCTCACCGGGTCCGGTCTCAAGGCGGCGGCCACGATGTCCGCGTTGTTCGGCGAGGACGCCTGATGAGCGACGCGGAGGACGAACTGCTGCTGCGCGAGACCGGGAAGATCGCGGTGGCGATCGGCCGGATGTTCCCCGGGCTGTGCGAAGTCGTCCTGCACGACCTGCGCGACCCGGACCACACCGTCCGCGTGATCGAGTCGAACCTCTCCGGCCGCGCTCCCGGCGATCCCGCCACCGAGCTCGGCCTCGCCCGGATCCAGGACCCGGATTACCCGGAAGTGCTGCAGAACTACCCCAACACCTTTCCGGACGGCAGGCCCGCCAAGAGCACGTCGATCGGCGTCAAGAACAGCGAAGGCACCTACGTCGCCGCTCTCTGTCTCAACCTCGACGTCTCCCTTTTCGCCAGCGCCGCCAAGAGCCTCGCCAACCTCGTCCGGACCGACGAGCAGGAGCAGCCGCTGACCGAAACGCTGCGGGCCAGGACCGCCGGCGAACTCCGTTCCCTGGTCGAGGAGTTCGCCGCGGCCCACGGCCAGACCCCGCGAGGTCTCGCTCCCGCCGCGAAGAAGGAACTGGTCAAGACCTTGCAGGAACAGGGTTTCCTGCAGGTCAAGCACTCGGTCCCGGCGCTGACCGAACTCCTCGGCCTCGCCCGCGCGACGATCTACAACTACCTGCGCTGATCAGCCGTCGAGGAATCGCGACAGCTCCGCGGTGACGAACTGCGGGTTCTCCTCGACGAGCCAGTGGCCCGCCTTCGGCACGTCTGCGGCCTGCACGATGTTGGTCATCCGCGGGGCCACGGTGCCGCGGATCGCGTCGAGCTGGCCCTGCGCGGTCATGAGCAGGGTCGGGACGCGGACCGGCGGCGCCGCCACGGTGTCCCGGACGTCCTTGTCGAGCGCCCGGTAGAGCTCGAAGCCGCCGGACAGGACCTCGGGCCGGCTGTAGGTCCGCGCGTACTCGGTGATCTCGGCGTCGGTGAACGGGGAACGATCCGAGGTACCCCCGAACGCCGTGCCACCGAAGGAAACCTGGGGGTAGAACAGCGCCAGGTACTCGCGGACGTCGTCGTGGACCACCGCCTCGGGAACCCGTCGCTGCGAGTGGAAGGCGATGTGCCAGCTGAGCGAGCGGTACATGGTCGCGTCGATCGCCGGTCCGGGCAGTGGCAGGTCGAAGTAGCCGAGGCGGGCGGTGTCGGCGGGGAACTGGCTCGCGTACTGGAAGGCCACGGCGGCACCGAAATCGTGCCCGACCACCCGGGCGTCACGCACCCCGAGCCGCTCGGCGATCAGCTTGTGCACGTACCGCGCGAGCGTGGCCTTGTCGTACCCGGCCGGCTTGCCGGTGCTGTCCCCCAGCCCGGGAAGATCGACAGCGTAGACGGTGTGGTTCTTGGCGAGCTCCGGCATGATCGGCCACCAGCCGTACCAGGTCTGCGGCCAGCCGTGGATCAGCACCACCGGCGTGCCCTTGCCGCCGGTCACGTAGTGCATGCGGACGCCGTCGACGTCGGTGAACTCGTGCCGGAAGGTGGTGCCGAATCGGGGATCGCTCTGGGTGGCCGCGGCATAAGGCGCGACCTCGCCGGTGGTCGGCGTCGAGCAGGCGGCGGTGCCGATCGTGAGCACGAGGGTGAGCACGACCGTCGCCATCGTGTGCGCGAAGCGGGGGAAACGGCGCGAGGACGGCCGTGGTGCGGTGATCATGTGTTCCTGTCCTGGGGAAGGGGGCGTCAGCGCCCGGTCGAGCCGTCGATCAGTTCGCGGAGGATGTCGGCGTGGCCCGCGTGGCGGCCGGTTTCCTCGATCATGTGCGTGAGTGCCCAGCGGATACTCGGCGCGGAGCGGCCCGGCCGCGGAATCGGTGCGCCCGGATCGGCGCACCCGTCGAGGACGTCGTTCGCGCGCGCGACCGCCTCGCGGTAGCGGGCAACGACCTCGGCCACGCTGTCCTCCGGTGTGGCGTGGAACGTCGCCTGCCAGTCGGTGACGTTGTCCCCGAGGAACAGCGAGCGCTCGACGAAGGTCAGATGGGTGAGCAGGCCGAGCAGGTTCGTGCCCGAGGGCACCGCCGCCGTCCGCACCTGGGGTTCGGGGGCACCGTCGACCTTCGCGGCGATCGAGGAACGGAGATAGTCGAGGAAACCGCGCAGGACCTCGATCTCGCTGCTTCCGGTCCGGGGCGGCGGGGTGTCGCGGCGCCGGCGCGTAGTACTGGGCACAGTGGTCTTCCTTCGTGGTCAGGCGGTGCGGCGGATGAGCAGGACGTGGTCGATGACCTCGGCGGTGCGCCCGCCCGGTCCGGTCGCGATCCGGCGGGGTGCGTCGGCCCGTTCGATCCGCCAGGCCCCGGCGTCCAGCGCGATGCCCGCGGCTACCTCGCGCGGGCTCGGGTATCGGGTCTCGGGATCCTGGTTCCACGACCACGGCGCGGCCGAGCCGTGGTCGACGACCAGCAGCAGCCCGCCCGGACGCAGGGCGTGCGCGGCCGAGCGCAGCACGGCAGCCCTGTCCAGCTCGGCGGGGGTGTGCAGGTAGTGGGCGCAGACCAGGTCGAAACGGCCCTGCGGAAAGGACTCGCGCAGGTCGTGCCGCACGACGCTGACTTGGCCGCCAAGTCCCTTCGACTGGGCGAGAGCGGCGAGCCGGTCGACCGCCACGGCGGAGATGTCGGTGGCGGTGACGCGCCATCCGTGGCGGGCGAGCCACAGCGCGTCCCCGCCGGTGCCGCAGCCGAGGTCCAGCGCGTCGCCGGGTGCCAAGCCGGTGACCAGTTCGGTGAGCCGGGCGTTGGGCCGCGGGTCGGCGGGCGGTTTCCTGGCCCGGTAGACGCCGTCCCAGAACGTGACCGCATCGGTGGTGCTCATCAAGACTCCTTCGGTCGGTACGCGCTCAGTCTCGCCAGGCGCGTCCCGATCTGGCACGGAATCTTGCGGTTATGGCAAGGTGGCCGCGTGGACCACCGAACGGAAGACGTGCTCGACGCCGTCGGGCCCCGGCTGCGTGCGCTGCGGCGCGACCGCGGCATCACCCTCGCCGATCTGGCGGCGACAACGGGCGTCTCGGAAAGCACCCTGTCCCGGCTCGAGAGCGGGCAACGCCGGGCGACCCTGGAGCTGCTGCTGCCGCTGGCCAGCACCTACGGCGTTCCGCTGGACGATCTCGTCGGCGCCCCGCGGACCGGCGACCCCCGGATCCACCTCAAGCCGATCCACCGGTTCGGGATGACCTTCATCCCGCTGTCCCGGCGGCCGGGCGGGATCCAGGCGTTCAAGATGATCATTCCCGCGCGACCGGAGCCGCTCGAACCGACCCCGCAGACGCACGACGGCTTCGAATGGCTGTACGTCCTCAATGGACACCTGCGGCTCGTGGTCGGCGAGCGCGACATCACGTTGCCGCCGGGTGAGGCCGCCGAATTCGACACGTCCCTGCCGCACTGGCTGGGCAGCGCAGACGGTGGCGTGGTCGAACTCCTCATCCTGTTCGGCATGCAGGGGATGCGTGCGCACGTGCGTGCCGAGGCCCAACGGCACGCCCACGAGGAATCCTCGTAGCCCGAACCACTTCCGGGCCTCACCGTCCACAACGGACAACCCGCGCGCAACAACGGCGTACGGGGGGGCGGGGCCCCAATACCGGCCCCCCGGAGACCCCCCCCCGCACCCGCGCCACCCACCCCCAGGCCCGCCTGCACACC
>NZ_JBHYIQ010000001.1:155180-165220 GCF_042739895.1 Amycolatopsis sp. NPDC059021 | reverse complement strand
AAGAGATGAGCCAGAGCTCAGAGGTCGTGTGGGCTGGCCCACACCCCATCTCCCCACTCCCGGCCGCCACCCCCGGTCAGCGGCTCACCACGCCACGAGCAGCTCGTGCACCCCGTAGATCGCCATGTCCGCCCGCATCCGTACCTCCTCGGCCGGCACCGCCAGCCGCAGCTCGGGGAACCGCCTCGCCAGCGCCGGATACCCGATGCGCATCTCGACCCTGGCCAGCTGCTGGCCGAGACACTGGTGCACCCCGTGCCCGAAGCCGATGTGCCCGGTCGCCGGGCGCGTGATGTCGAGCCGGTCCGAATCGGGGAACCGTTCCGGGTCGCGGTTGGCCGCCGGGACCGAGACGGCCACCGACTCCCCCGCCCGGATCAGCTGGCCCGCCACCTCGACATCCTCGACCGCGGTCCGCCCCGGCCCCACATGGATGACGCTCAGATAGCGCATCAGCTCCTCGACCGCGTTGGTGACCAGGCTCGGGTCGGCCCGCAGCGCCGCGAGCTGGTCCGGGTTGCTCAGCAGCGCGAAGGTCCCGAGCGCGAGCATGTTCGCGGTCGTCTCGTAGCCCGCGATGAGCAGCGTCATGGCGATCATCGCCAGTTCCCCGTCGGTGAGCTCCCCCGCCTCGATCAACCCGCTGAGCAGGTGCTCGTCCGGCTCGGCGCGCTTGCGGTCGACCAGCTCGCCCATGTAGGCCATCACCTCGCCCATGGCCGAGGTGATCTCCTCGGCGCTGGACTTCAGGTTGAACAGCACCGAGGCGTTCCGCTGGAAGCCGTCCCTGTCCTCGAACGGGACGCCGAGCAGTTCGCAGATCACCAGCGACGGGATCGGCATCGCGAAGGCGGTCACCAGATCGCACGGCGGCCCCGCCTCGGCCATCCGGTCGAGGTGCTCCTCGGTGATCCGCGCGACGCGCGGCTCGAGCATCTGCATCCGCCGCACGGTGAACTGGCCGGTGAGCTGTTTCCGCAGCCGGGTGTGCTCCGGCGGGTCGAACGCGGTCAGCGCCCCCGGCTGCGCCGGACGTGGCTTCTCCTTGGCGAACGCGTGCGGGATCGGTGTCCGCCGCAGTTCGGCGCGGGAGCTGAACCGGACGTCCGCGAGCACCGCCCTCGCGGCGGCGTATCCGGTGACCAGCCAGCCTTCGTGGCCGTCCGGGTAGACCAGGCGGCTGATCGGGGAACGGGCACTGAGTTCGGTCAGCGCCTCGGGCGGGTCGAACGGGCATCGGCCACGGGTGGTGGGCAAGCCCTGAACGTGCGGAACGGTCTGCGTCATCGCCGACTCCGAAAAGTGGTGGGAGGTCGCGGCGGCCGCCCCAGGTCGCTCGGCCGCCGCGCTGTCTGCTGGGCCCACTTCAGAAGGTACAGAGTTTTCACGGTTTTGTGAAGTCAAGAAAACGTATGAACCCCAAGGCGTGCGAAACCTCCTCTAGCGCACCGGGCCGACCCGCGACGGCATGTTTTCCCGAAAGTGTTCGTGTCCTGCCCGCAACCGCGGTGTGACCGCAAGCACACCTTAAGTCTTTCCTTGGTGCGCTAGATCACTTGCCACTCGCCGTCTACGGTCTGGCAACCATGGATTCCTCTCCACGCCCCGAACAGGGCGGCAGCTACACGAAAGCACTCGGCAAACGCCAGGTGCAGATGATCGCGATCGGTGGCGCGATCGGCGTCGGGCTCTTCCTCGGCGCGGGCGGAAAGCTGCATCAGGTCGGGCCGTCGCTGATCTTCTCCTACGCCCTCTGCGGCGCGGCGGCCTATTTCGTCATGCGTGCGCTCGGTGAACTCGTGCTGCACGAGCCCAGTTCGGGCAGTTTCGTCACCTACGCCCGGAAGTTCATCGGTCCGTGGGCCGGCTTCGCCTCGGGCTGGCTGTACTGGCTCAACTGGGCGATGACCGGCATCGCGGAGATCACCGCCGTCGCGATCTACGTGCACAAGTGGCTGCCCGGCATTCCACAGTGGATCACCGCGCTGATCGCCCTCGGCGTGCTCCTCGCGGTGAACCTGTTGAGCGTCAAGCTGTTCGGTGAGCTCGAGTTCTGGTTCTCCGTCGTCAAGGTGCTCGCCATCGTCGTCTTCCTGATCACCGGCCTCGGCCTGGTGCTCAGCGGGACGAACATCGGCGGCACGTCGGCCGGGGTGCAGAACCTGACCAACCACGACGGGCTCTTCCCCGCCGGGCTGGGCATCACGCTGATGACGCTGCAGGCGGTCATCTTCGCCTACTCGGCCATCGAGCTCGTCGGCATCGCCGCCGGGGAGACCAAGGACGCGCGCAAGGTCCTGCCCAAGGCGATCAACAGCGTGGTGTGGCGGATCGCCGTGTTCTACGTCGGTTCCGTGCTGCTGCTGGCGATGCTCCTGCCGTGGCCGTTCTACAGCGGCGACGAAAGCCCGTTCGTCACGGTGTTCTCCCGCCTCGGCATTCCCGGCATCGGCGACGTGATGAACGCCGTCGTGCTCACCGCGGCGCTGTCTTCGGTCAACTCGGGCCTGTACTCGACCGGGCGCATCCTGCGGGCACTGTCCGAAAAGGGCGAAGCACCGAAGTTCGTCAGCCGGATGAGCAGCCGCCACGTGCCCTACGGCGGCATCCTGTTCACCTCGGTCGCCTACCTGCTGGGCGTGGTGCTGAACTACCTGGTGCCCAAGGAAGCGTTCGACATCGCCATCGCGATCGCCTCGCTCGGTGTCGTGGCGACCTGGGCGACGTTGATCGTCTCGCAGATGAAACTGCGCCAGGCCGCGCTCCGGGGCGAGGTGGAGCGGCCGAGTTACCGGATGCCCGGCGCCCCGTACACGGGCTGGGCGACGCTGGCCTTCCTCGTGCTGGTGATCGCGTTGATGGGCTTCTCCGACGGACCCGAGAAGATCGCGTTCTACTCGATCCCGGTGGTCGTGATCGTCCTCGCGGTCGGCTGGCGCTTCATCCGCCGCCGCGAGCGCGAACGCGAGCGCACCGCCGTCGCCGTCGGTTCCCGGGACTGATCTCCGCGTCCTGAAATCTCCGCGTCCTGAACGACGCGTTGCGGACGTTCACCGTCTCCAACGCGTCGTTCAGGACGGCGTCATTTCCAGCGGCCCAGTTCGCCCGGCGCGGGTGGCGGGCCGGGCAACGGCGGACCGTCCCCGCACAACCCTGCGACGAGCAGGGCGAGGTAGCGGCGGCGCAGCACCCGGGTCCGCTCCGGGTCCGGTGTCCGGATCGCCGCACAGCATTCCAGGATCAGCCCGACGTCCTCGGTGACGACGTCCTCGCGCAGCCGCCCGCTCTCGTGTGCCCGCGCCACCATCGCCGCCGTCAGCTCACCGGCACGCCGCGCGTCCTCCCCCATCTCCGGCGTCGGGGCGAACGTGCCCGCGAGGTGCACCGTGAGCGAATGGACGTCGGCGTCCACGACCCGCCCGAGAAACCCGGTCAGCGCGCTCCAGCCGTCGGGGTCCCCGGCCGCCGCCTCCGCCTCGGCGATGTACTGCCGCAGACCGTCGTGGCACAGCTTGCACAGCAGGGCATCCTTGCCGGGATAGCGCCGGTAGAGGGCGCTGATCCCGACCCCGGCGCGCTCGGCGACCGCCGAGACGGGCGCCTTCGGATCGGCGATGAACACCGTGCGCGCGGCGTCGAGGATCACCACATCGTTGCGCGCGGCCTGGCCGCGGCGGCCCGCGAGCGCGGGTGTGTCGACGTTTCGAGGCATGCTCCGAGACTACCATTGGAACGGATCGTTCCGCTCTGCTACAGTTCGGAACGAATCATTCCGTTCCATCCTCCCGAGGAGTCCCCGTGACCGAGATCCGCCCCTTCCGCGCCGACGTTCCCCAGGCCGAGCTCGACGAGCTTTCGGCGCGTCTGCGGCGGGCACTCTGGCCCGACGACCTGCCCGCCGCGTACGGCGTGACGAACGAGCGGGTCCGCAAGCTCGCCGAGTACTGGCTGGACGAGTTCGACTGGCGCGCGTTCGAGGCCCGGCTCAACGCCTTCCCCCAGTACGTCACCGAGATCGACGGCGAGGACATCCACTTCCTCCACGTCCGCTCGTCGCGGCCGGACGCGACGCCGCTGGTGCTCAGCCACGGCTGGCCGGGCTCGATCGTCGAATACCTGGACGTCATCGGCCCGCTGGCCGAGCCTGCCTCGGCCGGCGAGCCCGCGTTCCACCTGGTGATCCCGTCCTTGCCCGGCTTCGGTTTCTCCGGTCCGGCACGGTCGGCGGGCTGGGACCGGTATCGCACGGCGCGGGCGTGGGCCGAGCTGATGCGCCGGCTCGGGTACGACCGCTACGGCGCGGTCGGCAATGACGGCGGCTCGATGGTCTCCCCCGAACTCGGCCGCATCGCGCCCCAGAACGTCGTCGGCGTGCATGTCACGCAGTTGTTCTCGTTCCCGTCCGGTGACCCTGCCGAAATGGCGGCTCTCGACGAGACGGAGCAGGCGGCGCTGGCGACCCTGCAGTGGTTCTACGAGGAGAAGTTCTCCTTCAACACGCTGCACAGCCAGCAGCCGCACACCCTCGCGTTCGCGCTCGCGGACTCCCCGCTCGGCCTGCTCGCCTGGAACGCGCAGTTGTTCGACGAGACGCTGGACGCCGAGTTCGTCGTCGCGAATGTCGCGCTCTACTGGCTGACCGGCACGGCGGGCTCCTCGATCCGCTTCTACTACGAGGAGAAGCACAGCACCGAGCAGCCGGCGGGCCCGACCACCACCCCGACCGCGCTGGCCATGTTCCCGAACGACTTCCAGTCGATCCGGCGCTTCGCCGCACGCGATCACGCGAATATCGTCAGCTGGAACTCCTACCCCGAAACCGGCGCCGGACACTACGCCGCGCACGAGGCGACCGACGTCCTCGTCGGCGACATCCGGCAGTTCTTCGCCGGATTGACGCACCGGTGGCCGGTGCTCCGCGAAGCGCACCACGCACTGCGTACCGCCGTCGCGGGAGTGCCCGAGGAGGCTGCCTGGGAGCGGCCGACGCCGTGCAGCGAGTGGACGGTGACGCAGGTGCTCCAGCACGCGGCCGGGGATCAGCACGGCTACGCGGCTGCCATCACCGGGCAGGGCGGCCCCGCGGAAAACCCGTTCGCCCCGTCGGGCCGGATCGACGGCGACCGTGAGACCTACCTCGAATCCGCGCTCACCGCGTCGGCGACGGCGTTCGCCGGTGTCGGCGCCGACGTCCCCACTCCCCTGCCGCAGGGCGAACTCCCGGCGCCGATCGCCGCCGGCGCGTGCGCGCTGGACGCCGCCGTGCACGCGTGGGACATCGCCGTCGCCACCGGGGAGGAGTCACCGCTCAGCCCCGGCCTTGCCGAAATCCTGTTGTCCGTGGCGAAGGAGATCGTCGAACCGCTGCGCCCGTTCGGGGCCTACGCGCCCGCGCTGGACGGCGCCGCCGATGACGACGCCGTCGCAGCGCTCCTGCGGTACCTCGGCCGCGATCCACAGTGGACCGTCTGATGGTGCTACGCGGTGGCCTCGAACTCCACCACCGAGTCGAGCGCGGCGCCCATCGCCGCGTTCGCCTCGCGTTCGATCATGATCTCCACGAGCACGGGGCGGCTGGTGCGCTCGGCCTCCTTGTCCGCCCACGCCAGCGCCGCGCGGATCTCGCCCGGCTCGTGCACGCGCGTGCCGGAGCAGCCGTAGGCCTCCATGATCTTGACGTTGTCCGAGCCGTTCGTGTCGTAGTGGATGTCGACCTGGTAGTTCATGTCGTAGCCCCGCGAGGCCTGGCGGATCAGCCCGAGGTACTCGTTGTTCAGCATGATCAGCACGAACCCGACGTCGTACTGCGCCGCCACGGCCAGTTCCTCCACCAGGAACTGGAACGAGTAGTCCCCGACCACGCCGACGACCTGGGCCTCCGGGCGGGCCTTCTTGACGCCGATCGCCGCCGGGATCTCCCAGCCGAGCGGGCCCGCCTGGCCGCACACCTGGTAGTGCCGGGGCTTGTGCGCCCGCTGGAACTGGCCCGACCAGATCTGGTACAGCCCGATCGCGGTGACGAAGTAGGTGTCCTCGCCGTAGAACTCGTTGATCTCCTTGAACACCCGCGGCGCCTTGATCGGCCGGTCGTCGAAGTCCTCCCGCCGCGGCAGCGCGGTCTTCAGCTCGCCGATCCGTTTCACCCAGCCGCGGTCACGTGCCGTGTCCTGACCGTCCATTGTGGTCAGCAGCGCGTCGAGGAACGGGCCGGTGTCCGACACGATGCCGAGGTCGGGGCCGAACACCTTGCCCAGCTGCGTCGGTTCGATGTCGACGTGGATGAACTTGCGGTCGCCGCGGTAGACGTCGAGGTTCCCGGTGTGCCGGTCGCCGAAGCGGGCACCCAGCGCGAGCACGAGGTCGGCTTCGAGGAACGCGGCGTTCGCCCACCGCTGCGACGTCTGGATCCCGGCCATCCCGGCGAACAGCTCGTGGTCCTCGGGGAAACTCCCCTTGCCCATCAACGTGACCTGCACCGGGACGCCGAGCCGTTCGGCCACGGCGAGCAGCCGGTCGCTCGCCTCCCCGAGGACCACCCCGCCGCCGGCCAGGATCAGCGGACGTTCGGCCGCGCGCAGCATCTCCAGCGCCCGCTCGACCCGCGCCGGCGACGGGATCACCGAGGTGACCGGAAGCGGCGAGTCGATGCTGGAGTCCCATTCGATCTCCTGCTTCTGCACGTCGATCGGCAGATCGATCAGGACGGGGCCCGGCCTGCCGGACCGGGCGATCCGGAAGGCCTCGCGGAAGATCCACGGCAGCTGCGCGGCCTCCTTGACCTGCACCGCCCATTTCGTCACCGGCTTGGCGATCTCGACGATGTCCACCGCCTGGAAGGCCTCGGTGTGCAGCTTGCGGGAATCCGCCTGCCCGGTGATGCACAGGATCGGGATCGAATCCGCGTGCGCGGTGTACAGCCCGGTGATCATGTTGGTCCCGGCAGGGCCGGAGGTCCCGATCGCCACCCCGACCTTGCCGGTGGTCCGTGCCCAGCCGTCGGCCATATGGGTCGCGCCCTCCTCGTGGCGCACCACCAGATGGTCGATGCCGGAGTCCTGCATCGCGTGGTACAGCGGGAGAATCGCGGCGCCGGGGCAGCCGAAGGCGACGTCGACGCCCTCGCTCTTCAGCACGTCGACGACCGCTTCCATCGCGGGAATTCTCGCCATGTCACGCCTCCGCTTTCGTGTGGCCGGAAAGATCTTCGACCACCTTGAGCAATGCCGAGTGGTCCAGCGAGCCGTAGCCCATCGCCCGGCCCGCGGCGACGAGCTGGGCGACCAGCCCGGTGAGCGGGAGCGCCACGCCGGCCTGCCGCGCGGCGGCCAGCGCGATGCCCATGTCCTTGTGGTGCAGGTCGATCCGGAACCCGGGCTGGAAGCTCCGCTCCACCATGCTCTTGCGCTTCAGCTCCAGGATGCGGCTGCCGGCGAGCCCGCCCGCGAGCACGTCCAGCCCGGTCCCCGCGTCCACACCGGACGCTTCGAGCAGCACGATGGCCTCCGCGACCAGCCCGTAGATGCCGCCGACGACGAGCTGGTTGGCGGCCTTCACCACCTGACCGGCGCCGTGCGGTCCGACGTGGACGATCGTCTTCCCGACCACCTCGAACACCGGCAGCGCGGCCGCGAAGTCCGCCGCCTCCCCACCGGCCATAATGGACAGTGCGGCCTGCTCGGCCCCGGCTTGACCGCCCGAAACGGGCGCGTCCAGCACGCGGATTTCCTTGGCCGCGGCCCTGTTCGCGATCTCGACGGAGGTTTCGGGCCGGATCGTGCTCATGTCGGCCAGCAGGGTGCCCGGCTTGGCCGTCTCCAGCACCCCGCCCGCACCGAGGACCACCTCCTCCACCTGCGGGTGATTCGGCAGCATGGTGATCACGACGTCGGCCTCGGCGACCGCGTCGGCGACGCTCGTGGCGGCCCGCCCGCCCGCCGCCTCGAGTTTCGCGAGCGCGGCCGCGTGCACGTCGTATCCGCTGACCTCGTGCCCGGCCGCGGCCAGGTGCGCGGCCATCGGGGTGCCCATGACACCCAGGCCGATGAATCCCAATTTCGTCATGCCCGTCCCCTTTGCGCGATAGGCAGCCATTGCAGTGACGCGACGGTTTCGCCGGCCGGCAGGTACTCGACGCCGACCTCGCCGCGATAGCCCGCGGTCTCGAGCTTTTCCAGGTATCCCTCGATGTCCAGCGAGCCGGTGCCGGGCTCGTGCCTGCCCGGTACGTCGGCGATCTGGACGTGCCCGATCCGCGGGGTGTGCGCCGCGACGAGCGCGTCGAGATCATCGCCGTTCGTCGCGAGGTGGTAGAGATCGGCGAGCAGCCGGACGTTGTCCCGGCCCAGCTCGTCGAGGATCTTGACGGCGTCCGCCGTCGTCTTCAGCGGGTAGCGCTCCGCCCCGGACAGCGGTTCGAGCACGAGTTGCGCCCCGATCCCGGCCGCCGCCTCCGCGGCCGAGGCGAGGTTGGCCAGCGCCAGCTCGTCCTGCCTGGCGGGTTCGACGCCCTCGATCCGGTTGCCGTACAACGCATTGAAGCTGCGGCAGCCGAGGCGTTCGGCGATGCCGAGCGCGACGGCGAGACTCTCCGCGAACTCGGTTTCCCGCCCCGGCCAGGACACCACGCCGCGGTCCCCCGCGGGCATGTCGCCCGCGAAGAAGTTCAGCCCGGTCAGCCGGACTCCCGCCTTCTCGATCGCCGCCACGAACGCGTCGACCTCGTCCCGGGACGGGACGGCGACCTCGAACGGCCACCAGAACTCGACCCCGGTGAAGCCGGCGTCGCGCGCCGCCTTCGGGCGGTCCAGCAGCGGCAGCTCCTTGAACAGGGTCGACAGATTGGCGACGTACGCCAGGGAATGACGCGCACCGGCAAGTTCAGCCATCGGTTACCTCGTCGCAGACTCGGAGTGCGTTCCGCTCGTATTCCGTGATGCGGAAACTCTTTTTCGTATATCGGTATCGTAGCCCGCTTCATGAGCCCCGGTCAACGCACGAGGGCAGGCGGCGGCGTCTCGCACGGAGCGAGAACCGTTTCCAGCACCGGACTTTCGGAGGTACCAGTACGCCCCGGCCGCCGGTATACGCTTGCGCAACACGGCTGAAAGGTCTGAACCAATCCCCGGCCTGGTACTACCGCCCACCACCCCGCACGGATCGACCACACCCCACCCGTCCCCCGTGGAGGAACCATGCACCGGCTCGATTCAGCCCGCGAACACGTCCTCGGGCTCTTTCGCATCGTGATCGGCTTTCTGTTCGCCTGTCACGGGGCGAAAACCATCTTCGGCGTGCTGGGCGCCAAGGCTCCCGCCGTCGTCGGCCAGTGGCCGGGCTGGTGGGCGGCGGTGATCCAGCTCGTCGGCGGCGCGCTGATCTGCCTCGGGCTCGGTACCCGCGTCGCGGCGTTCGTCAGCTCCGGCTCGATGGCGTACGCGTACTTCACCGTGCACCTGACCCAAGCCGTTTTCCCCATCCAGAACGGCGGGGAAGCGTCCGTCATGTTCTGCTGGACACTGCTCCTACTGGTGTTCTTCGGCCCCGGCCGGTTCGCGCTGAGCAACGTGCTCGGCGCGCGCCGCGAATCCGAGAGCGACGCCCCCGCGGCGGGACCCGGTGCCCAGCGCTCGCCGCTTTTGCGGCCTCGCTGAGGAAGCGCTAGCGGGAAAGCGCTGCCGCGACCGCGAGCACGGTGTCGACCGTGGGCTCGACCGCACAGTGCGCCCGAGCGTCGCGGAACCGCCGCTCGATTCCGACCTCGCCACGGAACGCGGCCTGATCGCACAGCTTCATCGCCTGGTCGGTCACCGCGATCACCGCTTCCGCAGAGGCGAGACACAGGTGGAACAGTTTCGGCAGGGCCCGCACGGGATCCCAGCCGAACGCGGACAGCGCCTCGTCGTGCAGGACGCGGACGGCGTTCGCCCGCAACCGCATCCGGGTCAGCTCCGCGGGGGGGGGCCCCCCCGCACCCCCGGGGGCGCCGCGCGCGGCCCCCCCCCCCCGCGGCCCCCCCCGCCCACAGAGAGACGCCCCCCCCC
>NZ_JBHYIQ010000001.1:150669-155170 GCF_042739895.1 Amycolatopsis sp. NPDC059021 | reverse complement strand
GCAGCCGCGAGCCGTCCGGGTCGTTCCAGAAGAACACCGGCATCGACGGCATCGGGGGGGGGGGGGGGCCCGCCCACCCGCCCCCCCCCCCCGCAGCTCGGCCGACGCCGCCGCGAGCACGCCTTCCATGATCCCGAGCGCCACCGCCGAGCCGAGCCCGAGGAACCACGGCAGCGCGAGGTCGAGCACGAGGTCCGCGCCCGCCCCGCTCTCGCCGAGCCGGTTCGCCTCGGGCACCCGCACCGGATCGGCCCGCACCGTGGTGGCCGCGCTCGCCCGCAAGCCGATCCCGCCGTGGTCCGAGGGCACCAGCAGACCCGGCGCCTGGCCCGGTACGCACCACAACGTCGAAGTGCCCCGCCCGGCGGACGGACGGCTCGACCAGACGTAACTGTCCGCCTCGCCCGCGGAAATCACCCACGCCTTGCGCGCGTACAGGTCGACGACACCGCCGTGCCCGCGGGCCGTGCCCTCCGGGCTCAGGAACAGCCGGTCCGGACCCGCGTCGAACACGGCGAGCGTGGACAAATGCCGTCCCGCCGCGAGATCGGCACGCACCTCGGGACCGCCGTGGACGCCGAGCACCGCGGCCGCCGCGAAATGCGACCGGAGCACCGTCGCGGTCCCGGCGCAGGACGACGCGATCCGCTCCACCACCCGCGCGGTCTCGGGCAGCCCGAGCCCGCCGCCACCGAGCCCGCGGGACGCGGTCATACCGAGCACTCCCTTGCGACCGAGCGTGGTGATCGCGCCGCGCGGGAACCGGGCCAGCTGATCGGCGGTCGCGGCCGCCGGGTCGACCACACTCGCGACGATCCTGGCGACCTCATCGGACAGGGACATCGGACACTCCTCCTGGAGAGCGTTCAGTGCGAGCCGGCGGGCACCGGCTCGGCCGTGGCGGTGCGGTTGAGCAGTCCGATCGCCGCGTGCACGTGGCGCAGCGCGGGCGCGGGCACGCCGGTGAGGCCAGCCAACTCGACGACGGCGCCGATGATCGCGTCGATCTCGAGCGGCTTGCCCGCCTCCAGGTCCTGCAGCATCGACGTCTTGTGGTGCCCGACGCGCCATGCGCCGTCGATGCGCTTCTCGACCGAGACCTGCGGATCGCTCCCGGCGGCGCGGGCGATCTCCAGCGTTTCGGTCATCATCGTGGCGACCAGCGCGCGGGTGTCGGCGTGTTCGCACATCTGCGCCATCGTCGCCCTGGTCAGCGCGCTCAGCGGGTTGAACGCGACATTGCCCATCAGCTTGATCCAGATGTCGTTGCGGATATCGGGCTCCACCGGGGCTTTCAGCCCGCCCGCGATCATCGCCTCGCTCAACGCGGTACAGCGCCCGGAAACGCCGCCCGCCGGTTCCCCGAGCGAGAACCGGGTCCCCTCCAGATGCCGGATCACGCCGGGGCGCTCGATCACGGTCGAGCAGTAGACGACACAGCCGATCGCGCGCCGGAGTTCGAGGACCGCGCTCACCGCGCCGCCGGGATCGACGGTCTCGACGCGGTGGCCTTCCAGCGGATGCCCGGCCAGGCCGTGGAAATACCACCACGGAATGCCGTTCTGCGCGGCCACCAGCGCGGTGCCGGGGCCGAGCAGCGGGGCGAGCAGCGGTCCCGCCGTCGCGTAGGAATGTGCTTTCAGGCCAAGGAAAACGTAGTCGGCCTCGCCGACCTCCGCCGGATCGCCGGTGACGTGCGGGGTGGCCGAGAAGTCACCACGGGGACTGCGCACGAGCACTCCGTGCCTGCGCATCGCGTCCAGATGGAGTCCCCGTGCGACGAGATGGACCTCGACCCCGGAGCGGTGCAGTGCCGCGCCCACGTACGCGCCGATCGCACCGGCACCGAGAACAGCCACCTTCATGATGAGCCTCCCGTCACACGTGATTGCATACAGTATCCCAGCAGCGCTAGGTTTTCCATACCCCTGAACACGGAATCGCTCCAGGTCGCCGCGTCACGCCGACGCGACACCGGCGCGGCGGCAAAGATCCACCAGCCCGGTCATGGCGGGCGTTTCCGGCGATTACGGACCGCGTTTCTGATTGGTCCGTTTTGGTTGACTCCGGGACGCTCGGGAGCAACTTCCGGGATTTTGCATACCAAAGGCTGTATTCTGAGGGCATTCCGCTCTTCATTCCCGAACGAGGTGCACCGTGACCCAGCCCGTCTCGCCCCTGCCCGATCGCGGGCCGACCGGACGCCGCACGGCGAAGGGCCCCCTCAGCGGGTCCGCGGCCCGCCGTGTCGAACGTCCGGCACCGCTGCGCCAGGTCGTGTACGAGGCGCTGGCGGAGCTGATCGTCAACCGCACCCTCGAACCGGGCCAGCACCTCGTCGAAGCCGACCTCGCCGAGTACCTCGGCGTCAGCAGGCAGCCGGTTCGCGAGGCCCTGCAACGACTTCAGACCGAGGGCTGGGTCGACCTGCGCCCCGCGCAGGGCGCGTTCGTGCACCTGCCCACCGACGAGGAGGCCGACCACCTGCTCGGCGTGCGCACCGTGCTGGAGGCCTACTCCGCCCGGCTGGCGGCCGGCCAGGCCGGCCCCGACGACGTCAAACGCCTGTGGGAGTTGCACAAGGAAGGGCTCGACGCGCTCGACGCCGACGACATCGAGGGTGTCGTCGCGGCCAACTCCGCGCTCCACGCGTTCATCACCGAACTCTCCGGCAACTCGGTGCTGGCGGAGATGATCGGGCTCGTGGACCGGCGGGTGCGCTGGTACTACACCCCCATCGCCCGGCCACGCGGGCAGGACGCCTGGCACGAGCACGCTCAGCTGATCGAGGCCATCGCGGCGAAGGACGCTGTCGTCGCGGAGGAGATCATGACCCGGCACACCGAGCGCACCCGGCAGGCATTCCACGAGAGGCCCCCGGAGGAACCTCAGTCCTGAGGGGTGGGGTCCTGGATGGAGGTCAGGCCGGTCAGGACCCCGCCGCCGCGGACGGACGAGCGAGGAAGTCGCGCCGGCCCGCTGTGTCCGTTCCGTGGCGTGGGCGGCCTGGCTGTCGCAGGAACAGCGTCAGTACAGCGGAAAGCAACGCGATACCTCCTGCCAGGATGTACGCGCCGTTGTAGCCCCACGCGCTGATCACCGCGGCAGCCAAGCCGCCCCCGCCGACACCGCCGACGAGTTTCGCGCTGTACACCAGACCGTAGTTCGAGGCGTTGTTGTTCTCCCCGAAGTAATCCGGCACCAGGGAGGCGAACAGCGGATAGAACGCACCGCCGCCGAACCCGGTCAGGAACGCGAACACCATGAACAGCGGGAGGTTGTGCGTGTTGCCGCTGTAGAGCACGCCGAACTGCGCGGCCGCCGCGATCACCAGCACGATGGTCAGCGTCTGCCGCCGTCCGATCCGGTCGGAGACCCAGCCCACCACCGCGCGGCCGGTACCGTTCACAATGGACAGCACCCCGGCCGACGACGCCGCGACGAACGGGCCGAAATGGCTCTCCTTCGCGAAGTCGACCTGGAAGTTGATCCCGAACAGCGAGACGCCGCCGATGATCACCAGGCTCAGCCACATGAGCGGCAGCATCCCGGTCCGGATCGCCTCCATCGGCGTGTACTGCCGGACCGCGGGCGGATTCTTCGCCAGTCCCTTGGCCCCGTTCCTGTTCTTGGCCCAGGCGATCGGGTCGACCTCTTTCGGCCACCAGCTCTTCGGCGGGTCCTTGAAGAGGAATCCGCAGAGCGCGACCACGACCAGCATGTAGCCGCCGATGACGTCGAGCACCACCGAGTAGTTGTCGTGTGTCAGGAACGCGCTGAACAGATAGATGAACGGGACCGCGCCATAGGCGAATCCGCCGTTGACGAAACCGGTCCGCGCCCCGCGTTTCTCCGGATACCATTTTCCGACCATGTTGATACAGGTCGCGTACACGAGCCCCGCGCCGGTACCCCCGAGAACCGAGTAACCGATGAACGCCAGCGCCAGGTTCCCGCTGTGCGCGATCGTGAAATACCCGATCCCGCTGCAGACCGCGCCGGCGAGCATCGCCGTCTTCGCCGAAACGATGTTCTTCTCGCGCAGGCGTCCGGCCGGGAACGCCACCCCGGCCTGGAACACCGCCCAGATACTGGCCAGCCAGAACGCGTCGGCCAGCGACCAGCCGTATTTCTGTTCGAGGGTGTCTTCCACGGCGCCCCAGCCGTATTCGAAGACACTGACCGCCATCATGGCGACCCAGGGCAACCAGACCATCCACCCCCGGGAACGGCCCATGATGTCGTGCGGGCTCTCCCCTACCCGGTAGATCCTTCCGTTATCGTCGACTATCTCCTGATAGGCCGGTGCGGCTGCGGTCATAAGAGTTCTCTTTCGTCACCGTTGACTACTCATTCCCTTACGTTTCGTGTCCTGCCCGCCGCACACCCCGCCCGTGTGCGACCACGAGTGCCTCCGTCCGCAGCGACCGCCGTCAAGTGTCGGGCACCATAGCTCTCCTCCTTCCGGTCCGGAACCGGCTCGCCGCGACGAGCCGGGGCC